>JAJDWM010000362.1 GCA_022825595.1 Bryobacterales bacterium
CTCGGAACATCCCGTGCACAACGTCGACTGGGAGGATGCGCGGGCGTATTGCGAATGGCGCGGAAAGCGTCTTCCCACTGAAGCGGAGTGGGAACGGGCCGCGCGCGGCGGTCTGGAGGGCAAGAAGTACCCTTGGGGCGACAAGAGTCCCGACAGGGGGGCCGCGCGGTACTCGACCCCGAAGGGGTCCGGGCCCGTGGGAGAGTTCCCTCCAAACGAATTCGGCGTGCACGATCTGGCCGGAAACGCCGCTGAGTGGTGCCAGGACTGGTTCGAACGGACGTACTACGAGCGCAGCCCGGGCGAGAATCCGGAGGGTCCGGAGGATGGTTTGTACCGCATCGTGCGAGGCGGGGCTTGGTCGGACGGCCCGAACCGAATCACCGTCTTCTTCCGAAACTGGGTGCGGCCCAATCAGCGGACTCCCAACCTGGGTTTCCGCTGTGTCCAGGATGTCCCCGACCCGTAGGCCGGACCGGCTCGGCACCTCGCTGACGCTCTTGGAATCGGTCCGCCATCCTCCGCCGGGTCTTGGGACTGCCGTCGAAGAGCGGATCGGAGAACAGCCGATCCGCTAAGATCTGCCTGCCAGCCACGTTTCCTAATGTCCGTACGCTTCTTCCTCGCAATGCTCCTAACAGTCCCGATCCTTAAGGCGGACTCGGTCCGCCCAATCCCAACAGCTGGGCGCTCTCCCGTGATCGCCCGCAACGGAATGGTCGCCGCCAGCCAGCCGCTCGCCGCACAGATAGGCCTGCAGATATTGCGCCAAGGAGGCAACGCTGTGGACGCGGCGGTCGCGACCGCGGCCGCGCTTGGATTGATGGCGCCGATGATGACCGGCCCGGGCGGGGACGTGTTCGCTCTGGTGTACATGGCCAAGACGGGCGAACTGGCGGGCCTCAACGCGAGCGGATTCTCACCCGCCGCGGCCAACCTCGACTACTTCAGGGAAAGAGGGCTTGAGAGCATACCGGTCCACGGGGCCTCCTCGGTCACGATCCCGGGAGCGGTGGACGGCTGGGCAACCCTCCTCGAACGCTTCGGCAGCATGGGCCTAGAGGAGGTCCTGCAGCCAGCGATCCGCTATGCCGAGGAGGGATTCCCCGTGTCGGAGATCTTCGCCTCGAACTGGGCGTCTGCAGGGGAGGCGTTCGCCGATGACGCGGAGTTCACCGGCTCCTACTTTGTCAACGGCAAGCCCCCCGCACACGGCGACGTGATCACCAATAAGGAGCTGGCCTGGACGTACCGGCAGATCGCCCAGGGCGGCCGCGACGCCTTCTATGAGGGCGAGATCGCAATGCGGACAGTGGAGCGATTGCAGGAGCTCGACTGGCCCGTCACTGCGGAGGACCTCGCCGCTCAACGGTCCGACTGGGTGGAGCCGATCACCACTACCTACAAGGGTCACCGCATCTACGAGCTGCCGCCCAATGGCCAAGGGATGGCAGCCCTCGAGATGCTCAACATTCTGGAAGGCTTCGACCTGCAGTCAATGGAGCACAACAGCGCACCGTACGTCCACCTGTTCGTCGAGGCCAAGCGGCTCGCATTTGCCGACTTGGAGGCTTGGCTGGCCGACCCGACTCGGGCAGAGCTTCCGGTCTCCACAATCATCTCCAAGGCATACGGAACAAGGCAGCGGCAGCGCATCGATCCCACGCGCGCCGCCGAAGACGTTGCAACCGGCGTGGACAGCCCCGTGCGCTGGTTTGGTGGCAGGGGCGACACGGTATACCTCACCGTTGCGGACAAGGACCGGAATGTTGTCTCTTTCATCAACAGCATCTTCCACGCTTTCGGATCGGGCATCGTCGTTCCTGGTACGGGAATCCTGCTGCAGAATCGCGGCGCGCTGTTCTCGCTGGACCCGGAGCACCCCAACCGTATCGAGCCCCGCAAGCGCCCCTACCACACGATCATCCCGGCAATGGCGTTCAAGGACGGCAGGCCTTGGCTGTCCTTCGGCGTCATGGGTGGCGACCTGCAGCCGCAGGGTCATGTCCAAGTGCTGCTCAACATGATCGAGTTCGGAATGAACGTTCAAGAGGCAGGCGAGGCACCAAGGGCGAGCCACAGCCCCTCAGGGGGCGTGGGCCTCGAACCCGGATTCCCGGACGGAGTAACGGCCAAGCTCGAGAGCATGGGCCATCAGGTCAGGACAGCCGGCGCGATGGGCGGCTATCAGGCAATCGAGATCGACTGGGAGCGGGGCGTGCTGATCGGCGGCAGCGACCCCCGCAAGGACGGCGCTGTCGCCGCTTGGTGACGTCGGCCGCGGGCAGCTGGAACACGAGGGTCACCGTCGGAATGGCTCGGGCTGCGGCCCGAGCCTAAGCTTCTGCCTGAGCCGGACGCCCTGCGCTATACTGCGGCGCGATCGGCGTAGGGAACGCTGATCCAGAATCGGCGGGGCACCCGCACAGACGATGCCGATCCGCGAAACCTCCATTGGACGCGCAGCGGTCTCAGTACTGATCGCACTGGCACTGCCGGCGCCGGACCCAGCGCAGGTCGGAATAGAATCGGCCGCGCCGCGGCCCGTAGACGACCAGCGGATCGAAGAGAACTATCCCGGCTCTTGGCTGGCATACGGGCGCGGGTTCCGCCAGCACCGGTTCTCGCCGCTGGACCAGGTCAATCGGGAGACCGTGGGGGATCTAGGTCTTGCTTGGTGGCGCGAGATCGGCGTCCGCCACAGGTTGCAGTCCTCCCCCATCGTCGCCGACGGTGTCCTCTATTACACAGACAGCTGGAGCGTCGTGTCCGCAGTTGACGCCGACACGGGGGAAGAGATCTGGACATTCGACCCGGCCACCAAGCGCAGCGTCGCCCGCTGGTCCTGCTGCGGTGGTCCGATCAACCGCGGCGTTGCCCTCTACGGGGGCCGCGTATACGCTACGACGTTCGATGCGCGCCTAGTCGCGATTGACGCCGCGACGGGCCAGAGGGCATGGGAGATCGACACCGCCGACTATCCGTCTCGCGTTCCGTCCACGATCTCGGGAGCCCCATTGGCGGCGGCGGGGAGAATACTCATCGGCAACAGCGGCTCCGAGTGGGACCATCGCGGCTACGTCACAGCCTACGACGCGGAGACCGGCGAGAGGCTGTGGAGGTTCTTCACGGTCCCGGGCGACCCGTCCAAACCGTTCGAGCACCCCGAGCTGGAGAAGGCCGCCAAGACGTGGAATGGCGAGTGGTGGAAGCTCGGCGGAGGCGGTACCGTCTGGAACGCGATGACCTACGATCCGGACCTCGATACCGTCTACATCGGCACTGGGAACGGCACCCCGTGGGCAAGGCGGATCCGGTCACCCGGCGGAGGCGACAACCTGTACCTGTCCTCAATCATCGCTCTCGAACCGGACACCGGGAGGATGAAATGGTACTACCAGACGACCCCCGCCGACAACTGGGACTACACGGCGACGCAGGACATGGTGCTGACCGAGATGGCCGTCGATGGATCGCAGCGCAAGGTCCTGCTCCAAGCTCCCAAGAATGGCTTCTTCTACGTTCTCGACCGCGAGGACGGCGAATTGCTGCGGGCACACCCGTACGGGGCGATGACCTGGGCCACGCATGTGGACATGGAGACCGGGCGGCCCGTCGAGAATCCGCGGGCTGACTGGGAGCAGCGACCGCAGTGGATGCTCCCGGGCAATACTGGGGCGCACAACTGGGAGCCGATGGCCTTCGACGCGGGCCGCGGGCTTGCCTACATTCCGACGCATGACCGTCCCTTCTTCTTCGCCTTCCCGAAGGACTACCAGGAGACCGGCGTTTACACGCCCCGACAGAACCGAATGAACCTTGGGGTCGCCACGGGCGCTTACCGTGCAGCACTGATCGAGCAGGCCGGCGAGCCGCCGGAGGCCATCGGATACCTGAAGGCCTTCAATCCCCTCACGGGCGAGACGGCCTGGCGAGTGCGCAACCGATCCGCCACGATCGGCGGAGTCCTCGCCACCGCTGGCGGGCTCGTGTTCCAAGGCGACGGCAGCGGCTTCTTCTCCGCCTACGACGCGGACAGCGGGGAGTTGCTGTGGGAGATCGATGCCTACGGCTCGATCATTGCGCCGCCCGTTACCTACCGTATCGGCAACACGCAGTACGTGGCAGTCATCACGGGTGCCAACTACGATTTCCACCAGCAGGGCAAGATCCTCGCATTCGCATTGGGTTCGTCGGCTCGAATTCCCGTGCCTCCACGACGGGACCGAGCGATCCCCGACCAGCCGCCCCTGACCGCGTCAGCCGACGAGGTCGCGGAAGGAGAACGGCTGTACCACCAGTACTGCTCCTCCTGTCACGGATCCCGCGCCAGGGGCTACCGCAACGCCGACCTGCGCCTGATGAGCCGCGCCATGCACGCGGCCTTCCAGTCGGTTGTCCGCGACGGCCTGCTCGCGGAGCTGGGCATGGACAGCTTCGCAGTGGATCTCGATGAGGACCAGACAGAGCTGATCCGGCAGTACATCATCTCAAGGGCGACCGCCGACCGGAATGCCGCCGGACGCGAATAGCGCGCCCGCCGTATACTCAAGGCGCCCCTAGCAGGGCGAGAAAGGAGCCGGAAGATGATCCGCAATATCGCCGCCGCCGGGCTGCTGGCCACAGTGTTCACGGCACTCCATCCCGGCCAAGCACACCACGCCTTCTCCGCAGAGTTTGACGCGAACGCGCCGATCCGCATTACGGGCAAGGTCGTCAAGGTCGAGTGGATCAATCCCCACGCTTGGGTCCACGTGCAGATCGAGCGGGCGGACGGAGCCACGCTGACATGGGAGCTTGAAGCCGGAACGCCGAACACGCTTCTGCGCAGAGGGCTGACTCGGACGCTGCTGCTGCCCGGAACGCCGGTCACCGTTCGGGGCTACCAGAGCAAGGACAAGTTCTGCAATCCGACATGCAAGGGCAGCGGCCGCGACATCACGTTTGCCGACGGCCGCAAGATCTTCATGGGCTCCTCGGGAACCGGGGCCCCCAGGGACGGGGCAGATCCGAGCGAGCCGCCGCGGCCCTGATTCAGGGCTTTCCCGCCTCCTCAGCTTCCTTCTTCAGCCGCTCCTCGGCTTCTTCGAAGGCCTTTGCGCCCCCATACCAGCTCGCCAGCCAATCGCTGGCCTGCGTGCCCTCCTCCTCCCGAGCGCGGGCACCCGAGAGCATCAGGGTCATGGCCCGATTCCCTTCGTGGCAGGCATACTCCAGCAGCGGATCAGAGGTCCGCTTCATCTCCACAGCGACCGACCAGGGCGCTTCGAAGGACTCCGGATCCGTGACCGTGTACTCGTAGAGCAGCGTCTCCGGCGAGTTGCGGCTGAAGCGCTCGACCAAGACCATGTTGGGTCCGGAGCCGCGGAAGTTGGTGTGTTCCGTGAAGTTCTTGGTCGTTACGACCAGAGTGTCGCCTTCCCAATACCCGCGAGAATCGCCCTTCCATAGCCTCACGTTGTCCGGCACGTGCGGTCGTCCGTCCAACGGCACGATCCGGTGGTCGTTGACCATCTCGTTGAGGAAGGCGACGTGGTTGGGGGTCTGAAAGATCTCGAGGAAGTTGTTGTATGCCCCCGGATTCATCGGAGGCCCGGAGTTGAAGCCCATGATGCAGCGCTCTAGAGGATTGCGATCTTCCGGGCCGTCCGGAACCGCGCCCCAGCGTGCATAACGCTCCGCCGACCGGCGCTTCGCAAGCTCCGTCAGCGCTGGAAGCCTCCCGTCGGGAGGGTCCACCACGAGGGAAGTGCGCATCGTCCCAGTCATAAGCTCGCCGCGGTCCAGCCAGAAGGCGTTGTAACCGACATCCACGTCACTCTGGCCCTCGCCCGGCGGTCGCTCCCTCCTCTCCTGTCGGGCCTTGAGGGTGCGCTCCTCCCACGCAGCGATCTCCTCCGGGGTCAAGAATTCCTTGTCCTTGAACTCGGCGGGCCGCTCGAAGGGCGTAATCGAGCGGAAGTCCCAGGTGCCCTGCAGGTCTGGCGCTCCCCAGCTTGTTCTGGGCGTCTCTTCCGCACTCGCCGCCAAGGTCATTGCGCAGACGGCGACGACCGCCACTGCAGCGCTCCCGACGGAAGGACCCTTGAATCCGTTAGTGTTCTTGCGCCCGGACATGCTACGGCACCTCCCTACTCTTGTTCCGACGTGGCCGATGCCTCAGAGGCCGATTCTCCAGCGGCAGGCTCGCCTCTCGTCAAGTGCCCGTAGACCGCCCCTTCGGCGAATGGCACGCACTTGAACTCCAGGATTTGGGCGTTGGGTTCCTGTCGGCGGTACAGAGGCATGCGAATCTTCCACGGCCGGGTGTAGACCTGCGGATCCTCAATCGTGGCCTCGTACCAAAGCAGGTTCGGCCCGGCGGGCGTATAGCGCTCCTCGACACGCAGCTCTTCGCTGTGAAAGTTCCCGGAACTGTCGAACCAAGTGTCGGGCACTTGGGCGGTCACGTCGACCACGAGAGTCTGGCCCTCCCATCGCCCGAGGCCATAGCCCATCCAAGACGGTGCCAGCGCCTCCGATCCCGGACGGTCCAATCTCACCACCCTGCTCGTGCTGGCGAACTCATACGCGAATAGGATCGTCTTCGACGTCTGCACGATCTGGAACGGGAACGGCATGTAGGTGGCCCTTGGAATCCCTGGCATAAAGCACTTGACCGCGGGATCGCGCTTCAGCCAGTCGGCGCGGTTCTCGGCGCGCCTCTGCAGTGCCCAGTCCTGATACGGGATCGTGCCGCCCTCAACCACGCTGAGCCCTGCCGGAATTGCGCCAAGTGCGCCCAAGGCCTCAACGGGGCCGTGCCGTGCGGCGTGCGCCTCAAGATCCCAGTGGGCCGATCCGAGCGCCTGCCAGATGCCGTTGAGGTCAGGGTCCCCGTCTGCCGTGCGCTGGGAGACGAACTGGGCCGACAGCTGCGCCGAGCCCAGAGCCGCCATCAGTAAAGCCAAGATGGACGAGGCGGACAGCGATGCCCCCCAACCCGGCCTGACCGTGCCCCAGCCGAATGTCCTCACTGTGAGAGGGCCCGTCTTGCCAAGCGACCTGCTTGAAGCCCGAGAAAAGTATACACGCCGGCGTTCATCCGGGATCCTGCGGCGAGAGCCTACACCGACTCGAAGTTCGGCCACAGCGCCGAAGCCTCTCGGCCACAGTCGACCCCTAGGTCGCCAGAAAGGGCAGGCAGATTCAGGGACCGGAACCGGCAGCTGGCAGCTGGCCGGGAGGGCGTCACGGAATGGGGGACCTCACCGGAAGCTGGTAGGAGGAGCCGACGAGGACAGACTGACCTTGGACGAGGACACGCTTCAGGAAGGCAATCTCAGGGTCCCCGCCAGGGAGCATGTAGTACCAGTGCGCTTCACCAAAGACGTCCACCATTCGGACAACATCTCTGGGACCGAAAGCCTGCTGGAGGAAGCTCGCGAACGGGATGGAGTACTCTTCACCGCTGAACAGGACATCGTTCGAAGCGACGTCGATTGCGACCACGTGGCTCCCCGGGCTCGTCCACCGGGACCCGCGAGAGAGTATCGGCGCGGCGAAGTGTCCCCATTCCTCGACCTCGAAGGCAGCGCAGCGAACGAATGCCCTGAGGTTGGAGGGGGTCTGGTTCGCATCGAGGGTGGCGGCATTGACCTGCGCTTCAGGACACGTGCCGGGGAGATCTGGCTCGATGATTCCGGCAGCGACCGCTGCGGCCTGTCCGCGCCAGTCGACCTCCACGACATATGTCGTCTTCGGCTCGAGCATCCCGGTCTCCCAGTTGGTGAAGTAGTAGTGGAGCCAACCCGAGTCGAAATCGTCAGTGAGGCGGTGGAGCTCTCGCAGATAGTCGCCCACCACACCTGTCGGAACGTCGTGGAGCGCCTCCCCGGGAATGCCCTCCCGGGTCGCATCGGGAGGGTATGCGACCAACTGCGAACGT
This sequence comes from Bryobacterales bacterium, assembly GCA_022825595.1. Classification (GTDB taxonomy): domain Bacteria; phylum Acidobacteriota; class Terriglobia; order Bryobacterales; family UBA6623; genus VXMF01. The sequence goes on from JAJDWM010000362.1 coordinate 7,928, forward strand.
ACTTCATCGCGTTCCAGGAGCCGAACGAAGACATAGGAGTTCTCGTCGTCCCAGCGGGGGTCCTCGTGGAACGACCGATAGGCCTCTTCCGGCCCTCGCTCCGAGATGTACTCCGCCGCGCAATTAACCAGAGCCCGGAGATCCCGCCGCGTTTGAACCGCACCGGCCGCGATGTAGTCGTCTTCGCATTGGGGGTCTTGCGCCGCCGCACCAAGCGAGGGGTAGTAACCAGAGCCCACGAACACTGGCACACCCTGGGACACGACCCGCTTGAGCATGCCGACCTTCCTTTCCTGACGCAAGGTGACAGGATTGACGTGGTTGTAGTAAATGTACGACTCACCGAAGGAGTCTGCGATCGAGAGCACATCGCGACCGCCGAATCGGTCAAGGATCCTCCCCCTTTCGCCCCACTCGTGGCGAATCCTTCCCCCGACGCTAAGCCGGTTCGACGTCATCAGCTGGTTGCCCATCATGTCCATGACGTAGACATAGGTGGAGCCGTCCCGCCATCGCGGATCGTCCTGCAGTTCGTGCTTCGCGAAGTAGCCCTTCGACTCAACCATCAGCGCAGCGCAGCGAACAAACTCCTGCAGGGTCTTGTCCGTGGGCGCGGCCGAGAGCTGACCAGCATTGACCCTCTCAGACTCGCACGTGCCCGGAAGGTCGTTCGCGTAGTAGCCAGCACCAACGACGGCTCGCTCGCCGTTCCAGTCGATCTCGACCAGGTAGGAGCGCTTTGGCTCATCGCGGCCGGTCGTGAAGTTGATGAAGGCATAGTAGATCCATCCCGCATCCACGACGGAGAGAATCCGATGCGCCTCGGCATAGTAGTCAGTGCCGAACGTGTCGACCACAGGTCCGCGGAAATTCCCCTCGATATGCCGCTGGGGAGGGAACACGTAGGTAATCGTGTCGTTGCCGGTTTCGCCCACTCCGGTGACGAAGATGTAGATGGGGCCGTAGTACCAGCGCTCATCTTCAACAAAGGCCCGATGGGCCTCCTCGGTTCCATGCTCGCGCACGTACTCGGCCGCGCACTCCACGAACGCCTGAATGTCGTCCGCATTGGATATGGCCTTGGCCGAGATGCGGCGATCCGAACACTCGGGCCCGGCGGCTGCCGCTGCAGGCAGGACAGCCAAGAATAAGAAGGCGACAATGGCTCCGATTCGCACGGTTGCTTGCGTTTTTCCGAGTCCCATAGATTTTTTCAACACGATACCAGATTGGATAGTGATGCCACCTCAGTTGAATGAAGAGGCTCCGATGCGACCACCGCCCCGGGCAGTCGGATGATGCACCTATGCCAACCACCGCGACCAACGGCCGGGGGAGATCTGAAGCCCTACTTCGTCGCTCTTCCGATCGCCAGGCGCAACCGGTCAGCCAGTGCGGTGACCCAAGGTGTGTTGGTTGTGGGCGCAATAGCGAGCAGGACCTTCATCAGGGCGACGTCCGTCCGGTGGCGATTGACGCGTCCGATGTAATCGGCAGAGTCCTTGGTGCATACGAGGGTGTGTGGAATCCCCTTCTTCTCGGTCGCGCACTCGATCGGGAGCCTTGCGCTCTGGATTTCGAACTCCACGTGCATTCGCAAGTCCTTCCGCATCCTGAATCGGAGCACGGCGGCCCTGGGATCTTGGCAGAACGCTGTCAATCTGCGGCAATGCTGGCACTGGCAGGCCGGGGCGGGGCAGGTCCGTGGCAACCGGTTGCCAGGGGGGCAGGAACTTCGCTCGAGCAAACGCCCCGCCGCATTGCGCCACAGCAGCGCAAGGGCCGACGCGGACATCAGTTCCGGATCAAGTGCCCAGACTTCCTGCAAGCGCCGGGGCAGATCTGTGGCGGGCTGACGGTGCGACTGCTGCTGCAGGACGACCTTGGCTGCCTGTTGTCCTTCGTCTGGCAGATCCAAACGTTGCCCCACCAAGATCGCATCCCGAACCGCAGCCGGCACCTGTTTGTCAGGTTCATTCGGCCACGGCTTGTAGGACTCCTCTCGCCCTCGGGCCCAAGATGCCGGAAACATCTGGAAGGCCCTGGCCGCTTGTCTTCGCAGGACCTTCGTCCAAGCCACCGCGTCCGTCGGTGCGCTTCTTGAAGAGGCCTCCGCAAACAGCCTGAATACGCTTCCTGGGTCGGAGCCGAGCCTCTTGGTGACAAGCTTCTTGAGGAATGGTTCCAGCTTGTCCCCCCTGACACGCTCCATCAGGTCCACGAGGCTGCTGGTGATCTCGCTCGTGAATCGAGAGAGCATCACGCCCTCAAGAAACCGCACGGTCTGTACCTCGTCGTCGGCCCGGATCAGCAGACTCAGCGTGGCAGGCAGGGTCTCGGCCGTGGTCCGGGAATGGCTGAAGCTCCACCCTTGGCGCTCGACCTTCAGCCACTGGTCGACCACTACCTTGACAAGATCCAGACCGCTTTCCCGGTCTGAGGCAAAGACTCCCGTCGTGTGCTCGATGAGGTTGTCGACCGGGCCGTCTGCGAGGACCGAGGCGTGCCAGCTGCGGGGCCACACAACGAAGGTCGTGGCCCGGTAGGCGCGTTCAAGCGTCGCTCCCGAGTTTCCTGTGGCCTCCAAGACGCGCTGCGAGTCCGGCGCAGCATCGTCCAGCGCGCCGGAGGGAAGTGCCTCACCCTCATTCATTGGAAGACCACCCGCAAGGTTCGGCGGCCGGCCGGATGGACCGACAAATGCCGTTAGCCTGTGTGTGCTTTGGTAGATCTCCAAGACTTCGACCGGATCGTACGGTTCGTCCTCGACGGGATCTTCGTCCCACTCGCCGTAGCCGTAGTAGTCCTCCGGCGTGCCCTCTTCATCGATCTGCAGGAGAGCGAGGTAGTACTCGCAGCCCGAGATCCTAGCCGCGTTGGCCAAGGCCCGGCAAACCACGGCGTCCCGGCCCTTCAGACCCTCGAAATCGAGGGCGGCTTCGGTGTACAGGTGGTCAAGCACCCATACGATCTTCTTGGGCTCGGGCTCGCCGGAAGCCCACTCCGTAAGCACTTGAGCAACTTTTCTTGTCTCAGAGGACACGTCGGGCGCCAGCCTCGGGAGCTTGCCTTTTTCCGGTAAGGCGACGACGTTGTATATGAGGGATACCCTGTGCCCGCCACGGACAGGTTCGGTTCGGTGGGCGCAATCGGCATAGAACGCGGCGAAGACCAACTCTCCCGGGTCTGTGACCGAGAGATCGACAATCTCCTCGCGATCATGGTGCCGAACCACCAACTCGCCGCCAGCGCCCTCCGTGGGCAGGGAGATCACCAGCGTTCCGACCATCCCCCGCGTCTTCTCTGTGTCGCGGTGCTCTTTGAAGAACCCTCCCTCCTCGTAGATCAGCAGCTTGTAGAGATCGAGGTCGATCCGATCCGCGGGGATTCCCAAGCCGTCCGCCACCCGCTTGGAGACTGCTTCGAGCGTTGCAGGCCAGCGCGCCCCACCCAGGCTGATGTCGTCGGCGCTGACCTGCCAGCAGTCTCGAACGGAACTGTCGACTATGGTCTCCGGGCCGCGACCGTACGGCGCCCGCTCGGCAACAGCGATCAGGCGACGAATCTGCCATTCCAAGACGGGGAACGCAACCGCTCCGACCGAAGACACCTGCATGCTGGGCGGAGGAGCCTCGATCCGGCCCGAACAGCAGAAGTCCCCGGCGCGGTCAATGGACTGCAGGACGCGTGTCAGGCACGAGTGTGTCGAGTTGTATTGGATTTGGGGTCCCACAGACTTGATAGTATGTCCGGGCTTGGACCGGGGCGCTCAACCGCGCTATCGGCGGGACCTTCTGTAGCAGTTCGAACTGAACGTCGGGCGCCCAGTCTAGCCGCACGAACCTGCCCGGGACTTCCCAGCGAGCCTAAGTCTAAGGCCTGTGCTATCGGCCCCTTTAACTTGAGAAAGCGCTGCGGCTCCATAATGAAGGAACTCTATAGCATGTGGTCTGCTATCCAAGCTCTTCGGCAAGCGCCGTCGAAACTTTGACTGGATGCCTCGCAGCCGACCGCAGTGGCAGCGCTCGGACCGGTAGAGGTCGAGCCAGACAATCGTTGACGCGGCTCTTGGTGTTCCTCATCCACACCTCCCGATCGGCAAGTCTCGGTCGCCGGAAGTCCCTCGCATCTCCGCGCGGGTTCTTGGTCTCGGTGCACGATGCGGAATCCGGATAATGAGCCCCGCCCTGCGCCCGCACTCCGGGGAGACACCCGACACCGCCGCCTTCACGCCCGGCACGAAGGCCCTTACGTACCTGCGCCTTCCCTGCGGGACGCGGGACCGTCACTCGTCCGATCGGCACCCTTGAATTGTCCAGGACCGGCGTGATGCGGACCGTGCTGGCCGCCTCCGACTGCGGTTGCACGGGGCAGTTCGTGACTGGCAAGCAGAGCGACAGTTCCCGTCTATCAAGCCCCGGAAGACACTCCCCTAGGGGGTGGCACGATGCGCGGTTTCGGGCTTGCTGCGCTTGCTCGAGGGCACGGCTCTCAGGCCACTCACAGGTTCCGGCGGTCACATCTGGGGATTGGACAACGAGGAAACGAAGGCCGGCGGTGCTAGGCGGGTCCGTCAGCAGTGCTCCGCCTCTACCGCGAGCAGGTTGCGTTCCTCTCGGCCGAATACCACAGCCACTAGGTGAATCGGCTCGCCCCGCGCACGGTACTTTTCCCCATATCCCCGCTCCCGCATTTGCGACAGCGCCCGTTCCATGGCCGCATCCAAGCCCTCCCTGTCCGCGGCCATCTTGAACTCGAGCACGAACACACGCCCGCCATGCAGCACCACCATGTCCGCTCGTCCTCGGCTTGTGGCATCCTCGGCCCGAACGTCCGACCCTACCGCACTGAACGTCAGATACAGCATCGCCGCGTAGTGCGCCTCATCCTCCCCTAACTTCCCTGCGCCACGCCATTGGTGCGGGATTCCCGCCAAATACGCCTGAAGCCGCTCGCCGAAGCCCCGGAAATCAAGCCGCGCCAGCAGCACTAGCAGTGCATTCGCCTCCGTCG
>JAJDWM010000625.1 GCA_022825595.1 Bryobacterales bacterium
CCCTCCACCACGCCGATCTCTTGGAGTTTCGGACGCCATACGGCGGTCTTCCGCACTCCATGGCGGGCCAGTCCTTCGACTGACTCGCGGAACGACCACTGCCGAAGCAACGTGACTTGGTGAATCGCCAGTCTCGCTTCGTCAGTCATGCTGGCAGACCTCTCAGTACGTTGCCCGGCCGCCCGAGAGGTCAAACACGGCCCCCGTGCAGAACGTGCACTCGGGGCCAGCGAGCCACGCCACCATGTCGGCGACCTCCTCCACCGTGCACAGGCGGCCCATCGGTATCTTTGCGCGAACCATGTCGATGTAGTCGCTCGTCATCTCGAGGAGCAGTTCCGTCTCCACCATGGCCGGAGTTACGCAGTTCACCAACACACCTTCACCGACGAGGTCCTTCGCCAAGCTCTTTGTCAGCCCGATGACCCCGGCCTTTGCCGCCGAGTAAGCCGGGGCCTTGGCGTTGCCCTCTTTTCCCACGACTGAGGACACGTTCACGATGCGGCCGCTCCCCTGCTCGCGCATGTGCGGGATGACGGCCCGGCAGCACAGGAAGACGCCCTTCAGATCCACCGCGAGCACGCGGTCCCACTCTGCCTCCGGGTACTCCCAGACGGGCACGGTCGGGCCGTTGACGCCGGCGTTGTTTACCAGGACATCGATCCTTCCAAGGTCCGCAAGTGTTCGTTCGACCGCACAGGCGACCGAATCTGCATGCACCACGTCCACATCGACCTCGTGCGCGAACCGGTGCCGACCGCACAGCGGCCGGAGGTTATTGTCCCAAGCGGAGACTTGGCAACCCGCACGCTCAAGGCGCTTGGCAATCCCGAACCCTATGCCTTTGGCCGCGCCGGTGACGACAGCGACCGGTGCCGCCCGACCGGAAGATCCAAGCCGCATGCAGGGCCCGTAGAATAGCACCGATGAACGATTTCCATGTCTCGGTCGGCCATGCGGTCAGCTTCACGAAGACGGTCAGCGAGACCGATGTCTACCTCTTTGCCGGCATCACCGGAGACTTCGCGCCCAACCATGTCGACAAGTCGTACATGCAGCGCTCCAACTTTGGACGGCGCATGGCGCACGGCGCGCTGCTGGTCGGCCTGATGTCCACGGCATCGTCGATGGCGATCGCCCACTGCAGGGACAACGAGTCGGAGACGCCGGTGTCGGCAGGCTACGACCGGATCCGGTTCATCAAGCCTGTGTTCCTAGGCGATACGGTAACGGTCCGGTACGAGGTGGTCTCGGTCAACCTAGACCGTCGCCGGTCCATCTCGAAGATCGAGGCTACCAATCAAGACGGAACGCTGGTCGGAGTGGCAAGCCACATCCTCCAATGGGTCCCGAACGCGTGACGCCCGGTGTCCACGTGCCGATCGCTCGGAGGCTGCGTACGGGCTGCTGCACCACTGGCCTCCGCTAGCGCACGCTTGCAACGGCCAACCGGACCGTAGATGTCGGATAGGGGAGGGCAATGCCACGGTTCGGTGGAGGCCCCAAGAGCGGACGAACGGTTCGCGTGATCGGGATCAGGAGGAATCTGCATGCCGACGATCAGTCTCGACGCGGGCTCGGGAAGGGAGCGATTCTCAACGATCCTTGCGGACCCTCCTTGGAGGTTCACCAACAGGACGGGCAAGGTCGCACCCGAGCACAAGCGGCTACGCCGATACGACACGATGAGCATAGACCAGATCTGCGGTCTGGACGTGGCTTCGTTGGCCGAGGCAAACTGCCACTTGTACCTTTGGTGCCCAAACGCTCTGCTCCCTTTGGGGTTGCGAGTCATGGAAGCATGGGGATTTGTCTATAAGGGCAACTTGGTCTGGTACAAGATCCGGAAGGACGGGGGACCGGACGGTCGGGGAGTGGGATTCTATTTTCGAAATGTCACGGAGTTGCTGCTGTTTGGCGTTCGAGGGAAGATGCGCACACTGCCACCTGGCCGCAGCCAAGTGAACATTATCCGAACCAGAAAACGAGAACATTCTCGCAAGCCAACTGAGTCGTATGAAGTCATCGAGAGTTGCAGTCCGGGGCCTTACTTGGAACTGTTCGCTCGCGAGACGAGGCGCGGATGGGTGCAATGGGGCGATGAGCTAGGGCAAGAAATACCTTCTTATTCATCAGCATACTCAGGCGAACCTACGCTCTTTGACTAGGAATCGGGCCAAACGGCCACGAGCGGGTAGCCGACCCGCTCGTGCGGCAGCATCGCAGTTCCTGAACCGCGGACGTATACAGGCTCGTGCGCGAGAGAACGGCCTGCGCTGCAGGCGAGGAACAACTGACCGAGGTCGATCAAGTCGCATGCGCTACACGCCACTCAGGGCTTGGGCGGGAGCTCGGCCGAGGAGCTAAGTGACCGCGACGCGTCCGAGTCGTAGACGGGGACAGAAGCAGTGGGCGTGTGCCTGAACGGAGTCCGGCCCGGCATCGCCGCGTGGAGGTTTGGCCAAGCCGGAAACGACCTTTCCCTTGGCTATGGCCTCAGGGTTGTTCCGTTCCTTCGTTGAGGATGGACAAGCACTGGTCATAGACGAACACCCGGTTTCGACGCCGTCCGGTGATCTCCTGCGCGATCCCTTGCGTGACGAGGAAATCCATGGCCGAGGAGGTGGCTGAGAACGACAGCCCGGCGTCGCGACTCGTCGCCGACAGCGAGGACAACACTCGCTTGGCGAGAGCTTGGTGTACGCGGACTACCGACCTGGCCCTGCGCCCGCTAGTGGCTTGCACACGAACCCGGTCCTCTCGAATCAACCGCGCCAAGCGATGGCCGGTGGAGAATGCCCCTTCGGCTGTCTGCCTCACGCCCTCCAAGAAGAATGCTAGCCACTCCTCCCAGTCCCCAGTGAGGCGCACATGATTCAAGAGGGCATAGTAGTCGCTACGATGTTGCTTGAAGTACAGGCTCAGGTACAGCAGCGGCTCGCGAAGTATGCCTGCGTGGCACAGCAGGAGAGTTATCAGCAGCCTGCCAAGGCGCCCGTTGCCGTCCAAGAACGGGTGGATGGTCTCGAATTGGACGTGCGCGAGACCGGCGCGCAGCAGCACAGGCAACCCATCGTCCTCGGCATGAAGGAACTGCTCGAACGCTGTCATGCAGTCCGGTAGGACCATGTGCGGGGGCGGAACGAACACGGCAGTGCCCGGCCTGGTACCTCCGATCCAGTTCTGCGTCCGGCGGAATTCCCCTGGCGTCTTCGCATGGCCCCGACCTCCGGACAAGAGCACTCGGTGAGTCTCGCTGACCAGGCGATTCGACAAAGGGAAGTCTTCACGCAGACGGCGCAATCCGTGGTGGATGGCGGCTACGTAGTTCGAGACTTCCTGCACATCATCTAGAGGGACCCCGGGTGCTTCCTCAAGTTCGTACAGCAGCAGGTCGGCAAGCGATGACTGAGTTCCCTCGATTTGGGCAGAAAGCACCGCTTCCTTGCGGACGTAGGAGCATATAAAGAGCGCATCGTCTGGCAGGTGAGTCGAGAATCCGTCGAGACGGCCTAGGCTCAGCACCGCCGACTCCAGCAGCTGCTGTAGACGGCCTGCTAGTTCAATGGGGGGGTGAGGAGGGAGAGGCCTCGGCACGAAGGCGCGGACTACCTCAGAACCAACGATCGTCGTCTCGTATCTGCCGGTCAGCCCTCGCTCCACGATGGACAGTCCTTATTCCAAGTTATGAAATAACGCGACTCGCTATTTCGATTTGGAGCCTAAATCATAACAACGGCTTGTACTGGAGCCGAATCGGCTCTTGTTGCCACCAGATTGAGCCGGAAATGGGCCTGATTAGCCGCACGTCGATGGCGGTGAGTGAGCGAGGGCCGCCATTCGGCGCCGTGCAAGTCCTATTACTCGTGTCCCATCCGTGGCCCGCTACGGCTACCGGGCGGGCTAGTCGCTAGGGATGGATTGCGGCCTGACCGGCCCGCCGTTGCGGGCGGACGAATCAACCGCCTGGGCTGCCGCCAGGGTTCCCAAGGCGTCCCGCGCCGTGACGAGCGGCTGCGCGATCCCCCTCACGACATCGCAGAAGTTCCGCAACTGCTCCTTGAGGGCGGCGCGGGGCGGAAGGGGATGATCCTTGGCTAAGATCTGCCGGCCCCAGCCTAGCTCGCCCCCGGCTTCGTATGCCCAAAGCCTAATTCGAGGGAACTCGAACGAGCCGGCCGACCCGAAGAAGTGATAACAGTTCTGCCCGGACGGGGGGATCGCAGGATTGTCCGCAGTTCCCCGTTCCCACCCCCACGGCGACGGTGCCGCGTCGGAGAACGACACCGTGCAGAGAACGCCGCCCGAGAAGCGGAGGAGGATTGCTCCGCTGTCCTCCACTTCATGTCCTCGATGCCGGGAAGTTGTCTCTGCGTAGACGCTCTCGACCTCTCCGCACAGGAACCGAAGAAGGTCAATGTCGTGGATCATGTTGATGAGGACGGGCCCGCCGCCGCGGCGACGTCGCCACCGGACCTTGAAGTAACTGTCAGGCTTGCGCACGGCCCACGTCGCGGACACGCCGACCAGCTCACCGATCTCCCCAGATCGGAGGATTCTCCTAGCCGCAGTCACGGCCGGGTCGAAGCGGCGGTGGTGACCAACACATACGGCAACCTCCTCGGATTCGGCGGCAGCAGCCAGGCGAAGGCCGGCCTCGACGGAGTCGGCGAAAGGCTTCTCCATCAGCATTGGGATGCCGCGCGCGACGAGCTGCGTCCCGATTGGCGCGTGCTCCTGAGTTGGGGCTGCAACAATGACTCCGTCCAGCCTCTCCCTATCGGCCATCTCCGCACAGGAACCGTAGTGCCGAAGCCCTGCTGCCGATGCAATGCCCGCGATCTCGGGGGAAGGATCCGCGAGCGCAATCACGCGACAGCCCGGTTCTGCCCGGGCTAAGCTCAGGTGTCGCCGTCCGATCGCCCCGACTCCGACGATTCCGAGGCGGACCGGTTGACTCAAGGGAATCAACCCTCCTGTAGCTCGCGGTCGCAGAAGATTTCCGAAGGGATTGTGGCGGGCGCTCCTCTCAGGGCTGGCGCGAAGCCCATCCGGTCCAAGACGTCTGACCGCATGTCGATTCCGGGCGCGACTTCTTCAAGGACGAGCCCGTCCGCCGAGAGCCGGAAGACGGCTCGCTCAGTGACGTACATGACTTCCTGTCCCGTCCTCAGGGCCTCCCGGCCACTGAATGTGACTTGCGCGACGCGGCGACGGAACTTGCGGATCCTCCCGTGCCGGATCACGCGCAGGATTCCTCGGCCGATGTGGAATGCGGCACCCTTCGCCTCGAATGTTCCGCAGAACACCACCTTGGACGCGTTCTGGGCGATGTCGATGAAGCCTCCGGGACCGACCGGCGCGCCGTGCAGCTTCGATACGTTAACGTTCCCATCGGCGTCGACTTCCCCCATCCCGAGGAACGCCAAGTCTAATCCGCCACCACTGTAGAAGTCGAACTGCGACGGCGAATCGATCATCGCTCGGGGGTTGCGGGCAAACCCGAACAGCGCGCCATCGAGCAAGTCCCCTCCGAATGTTCCATGCTCGATGGTCTGGTAGTAGCGGTCGACCTCGCCGTGACGGGCCACCAGCTTGGCAATAGCGTCCGGGATGCTGAAGCCGTAGTTGAGAACAGCCCCGGGCCGCAGTTCGCGGGCTGCCCGGCGTGCGATCACCTGCCGAACGTCGAGGCAGGCCGGTGGGGACGGCAGCGAGTCACCCACTCGAGCTGACAAGGAGCCAGATAGGGCAGGGTCCGCCTCCGGGGCGTAGCTCTGCGTCTGGCCCGGATCCACCACTACCGCATCCACCATCGCGCCAGGCACTGCCACCGCCCTTGCCGGAATGGACCCCCGCGCGACTTCGCGCCGCACTTGGGCCAGTACCCTGCCCCCGGAGTTGCGTGCCGCCATCGCCAACGCGAGCGCGTCCAAGGTAGCCCCTTCCTCGTCCAGTGACAGGTTGCCGTCGGAGTCCGCGAAACTGCCCCGGATGCACACGGCCCCGACAGGGAAGGGCTTGTACCGCAGCAGGGTCTGCCCATCAATCTCGATCAGCTCTACCAGGTCCTCCCGTGCGCAGGCATTCATCTTGCCTCCCTCTACTCGCGGATCGACAAACGTGCCGATGCCGACGTGCGTGATCAGACCCGGCCGACCTGCCCCGATCTCCCGCATGAGCTGCGTGATGACTCCTGCGGGAAGCACGTATGCCTCCACTTGCCCCGCCTGGGCCATGGCCTGCATCCTCGGCGACCAGACCCAGTGACCGCCAATGACGCGCCGGACCATCCCAACGTGGGCGAACCGGTTGACGCCTCGCCGGTCTCGATCGCCAAGCCCGAGCGCGTGGACAAGCGTCAGGTCTCTCGGGGAACCGGTTTCCAGAAAGCGCCGCTCAATCGCCTGGAGCAGAGTGTCAGGCTCGACGAGACCGCCACCCCCGCCGGTGACGCCGATTGCGCATCCGTCCGGAACGAGCGAGGCCGCCGCTCTGGCGGTGACTATCTTGCTAGAAAGCACGTGCACCGATTGGTCCGGGATGTCACGTTAGGGCAGGATGCGGGCGCTGCGGTATGCCCCTAGGATCTTGAAGAAGCGGGCAAAGCTGTCGTCCCAACCGTCGAGGCCGTGCCTGCGAGCTCGATTGTGGCACAGGATCTCATCCCAGTAACGCTCAAGAGTGGCGTCAGCAAAGGGCCAGTTGGCTACGTCTACCATTGAGCTGGCCCGAAGGTTGTGCCGCTCGCAAACCCTCCGCCAGACGTCACCGTTGTCTGCCATCGTGGCGGCAAGGAGGGACGGCCGCACCGTGCCCAGCGGAATCCCGAAATGGCGGGCAAGCTCGGGCCAGACGGCCCGCCACCGGAAGAGGTCCGTGTTCGTGACATTGAACGCCTTTCCCGCACAGGCCGGACTCGTAGCGATTGTCTCCATGGCGCTCGCGAGGACCTGGAGGGTAGTGACCTGGGTCAGGCTGCGGTATGCGCCAGCCGGGCCCGGGAAGTCGAGCGGCCGGCCAAGTTCCCTGCAGACCGCGGCGTAGCAGCCCAACGTGCTCACGATGTTCCGGGCAATGCGGGGCGAGTAGTGCAGCAGCGTGTTCGGTCGGCAGGCCGACCAGTCCCAGGACGAGCCGGCCGTCGAACGACCGCGCAGGAAGTCCTCTTGCGCGTGATAGAAGTTCTCTTCGGCACACCGGCCTTGGTCCTCACGGGCGGGCGTTGGGAACGGACCAAGATGGACACCGTAGTTCTTTCCGCCTTGAACTATTTGAACGTGCCGCAGCTCGCCCGAACGTCGGTCGGCGGCCTCGATGACGCCCTCCAGCAGCAGGAGGTTCTCGCTAACGCTCTCCACCGGCTCGTCCGAATGGGTCACACGAGCGCAGTAGAAGATGTGAGTAACCGGGGGATACCGCGAGAGCGCTGCTGTGCAGGAGCCCGGATCCGCCAGGTCACCGGTCACATACGAGACTTCCGGTGTCGGATTCGCCGGGGGCCGACGGGACAGCCCGAGGACCGTCCAGCGCCTGCGAGTGGCCAAATGGGAAGTCAGGGCCGTTCCCACCGCGCCAGTCGCTCCGGCTACGAGAGCGGTCATACCGTCTCTTGGCACTGCAGAACACCTCCTTTCTTGGCCCGCCAGAAGCGTTTCCCGGCGCTGCGAACCTGCATGGTATCCTCTGGCCGTCCAGCGTGGCAACGGGTCTCGAGGGCAAGGTCGCGGTCGTAACGGGCGGGAGCCGTGGCATCGGTCGAGCGATTGCGGAGGAACTGGCGAGAAAGGGCTGCGACTGCCTGTTGGCCGCCAGGACAGAATCCCACCTGATTGCCGCTGGCCGCCAGATCGCCGACTCTTCCGGGCGCCGGGTCGAGACCGTCGCTCTCGACCTGCGCACTGCAGAGGGATGCTCGGCGTTGCACGCGGCTTTGCAGGACACTTTCCGCCGTCTCGACATCCTCATCAACAACGCCGGAGCCACAAGGGGCGGTGACTTCCTCAAACAGGCGGATGGGGAATGGGAGGACGGGTTTGCGCTGAAGTTCTACGCCTGCCTACGGCTGAGCCGGCTGTTCTGGCAGGAACTGTCGCGACGCCGAGGCTGCATCGTCAACATCATTGGCGGCTTCGCCCGCACTCCGGATCCGAACTTCCTGATCGGGGGAGCCGTGAATGCGGCGATGGCGAACTTCAGCAAGGGACTCTCGGCCCGTGGGAAACGGGACGGTGTGCGGGTTAACGCCGTCTATCCGGGACTGACCGAGACCGACCGCGTCCAAGAACTGTTCGAGAATCGGGCGAGGGTCTTGGGACTGGACGCCGCCGAAGTGCGGGCAATGGCCATCCGGAAGCATGGCCTGCGACGCCTCGGGGCTCCCGAGGACGTGGCGAAGCTCACGGCGTTCCTTTGTTCGCCGGACGCCGACCACATCCAGGGAACGGCCATCGCGATCGATGGCGGGGCGACGGCAGATCTGCACTGATCCGCAGGCAGTCCGGCGAGTGGGCCTAGCCATTGAGAGTCGGGCATCCTACAGTTGCACTCGGATCCGGGCGCGACTTCAACGGGGGAGGCGGAACTGCCCGAATGGCGGCGGCCTAATGGCCGCTTTGCCGGATCAAAGGCCGCAGGCTTCGCGCGGTTGGAGACGAGAGCATTGCCGGAGTGCGCTCGGCGGACCGATGCAAGAGCCGACGACGTCGTCAGGAAGGTGCATGAGCCCCGCGCTGCCGCCGACTGGGGACCTGCCGGCGATAGCCTGGAGAAGATGCAACGGTTGGAGACAGTAGCATGGCGGCAATTGGCGACTGCTGCTCTGTCAACCATTGGGTTGAGAGTGCTTGAGGTCGAAACGTAGCGGCCCGCTCGGGCATGGGAAGGGCACCAAGAACGAAGTATGTCGTCCGTCTGACGGACGAGCAGGGCAAGACCTGCGACGCAGTCGTGGACCGGCTCAGCGGTGGCAGCTGAGAGGCACGGGAAGCCTGCTGCTCCGGCGGTTGGACGTGGCCAGCACCGGGGCTAGACCTCTTCCCTTTCCGATGGCGACCCTTTAAGTATTGGAAATACAAAGAACACAAACAACGAGCATATATCGTATTTTTGAGTAATGGAAGCCGGTTCGGACACTCGAAGAAAGGGAGAGCGAAAACACGAACAAAACCCCGTTCCCCCGTCAGGTCAGCCCGGCAAGACCGTCGTGCCCAAGCTTGCCCGGCTCAATCGGGACCGCTCATCCAAGGCTGTCTTCCAGTGCGCAGAGCCGGTGGAGCACTTGGTCCGCCTTGTGGTCTCCAACATGCAGCAAGGCCAGCAGTGGCTGCGGCGCATGGACTTCTCCACGCTGGAACCGCTCCCGACCGAGACCATCGACGCTTGGCTGCAGGCCGGCTACCGAGACATTGTGTGGCACCTCAAGGTCCGCCCTGCGGCAGCGGCTGCCTCCGAGTGGCTGCGCGTGCTGATCCTTGTCGAATTCCAGTCCACGGTCGAACATGACATGGCGCTGCGCCTGCAGGGCTACGTGCAGCGCATGCACGAGCAGGCATGGAAGGAGCGCCAAGTCCGGCAGGCGGACCGGCTGCCCCCGGTGCTCACGGTGGTGTTCTATAACGGGGCCAGCCCGTGGCGAGCGCAGCACTCAGTGTGGGACCTGACCGAGACGGGGGCACTTCGGGAGCGGGACCGAGAGGTGGCGCACATGCCCGTAGGCATGCGCTACGAGCTGGTTGACGTGACGCAGTATGCCGGCAAGGAGCTCTCGCAGGACAACATCGTCGAGCTCATGATCTCGACCGAGTTGCTCGGGAAGGATTTGGATCCAGCGGCCGTGCACCGTAACCGTATTCTGGAAGCGCAGGGTAGGCTGCTGGGATCGCCGGAGCAGCGCAAGGTGCTGGAGCTGCTGCGAGGCTGGACGCGGCTGGCCATCGCCCGGACAGGCGTCGATTTGGACGTATTGGAGGACAGGGAGAAAATGCAAGAAATGCAGACGTCGGGCAGGATGCTGACGTATCTGGAGGCGTGCGCCCAAGAGTACCAAGCAAAGCTGCGGGCCGAGGGCCGTGTCGAAATCCTACAGGAGCAACGGAGCGGTCTTTGCCGCCTAGCCCAGCGGAAATTCGGGGCCGACGCCGCGACCGCCCTGGCGCGGCGGATCGACGGCATCGACGACTCCGGTGCGCTCTGGGAGCTTGGCGACCTGATCATCGACTGCTGCGACGCTGGCGAGTTCGCGGCAAGATTGCGCGAGACCGGATAGTTCGTACCAGCCCCGCTGGCACGCATCCTGCCGCCGGAGCAGGCTGGCCACGTACCCGCAGCGGTGCAAGACGGACGGGCATTCAAGTCCGAAGTGGGGAGAGGGCAAACCGAGCATGCAAGTTTTCGCATCCTCGGTGCGCGACGGTCGACAATTGGTCAACGCCCGCCGAGATCTCAAGTCCGCCTACTCCAAGATTGTCGTTTGACACAGCACTACCCATCCCGAGGGCGCAGGCTTGGCAACGCAGCGGCCGTCACCGCGTTCGTCAGCCTCCCACGGCGTTTGGTCGCGTGCACGCTCGCGAGGCTACCCTTCGGTACAGGCCTCCTCGAGCGCTTGATCTTCAACGGCAATCCTCGTCCGGAGCACGACGAAGTTCAGCACTGACGCGACCGCCGCCAGAGACCACGCGCCAAACATCAGTGGGACGACGGCGATCTCGCCGCAAACGATCAGGTAATTGGGATGCCGTGCGAGGCGATAGGGCCCGGTCCGGATTCTCGGCTCTCCGGGCACGACCATCACACGTGTGGTCCATCGGGATCCGAGTGTCGCGATCACCCAAACCCGGCCGCACTCAAGTAGCGCGAACAGCCCGAGCAGCGGCGGGAACACTGGCGTCTGCGGGTCGACCGTAGCTGCAAGCGCCACCAGCCATCCGATGTGGAGGCAGACGAGTGCCGGGTAGTGCCTACGGCCAACTTCGACGGCCCCTCGCGCGAGCAGCAAACGGTGGTTCCGGCGTGCGAAGGCTAGCTCCGCTAGGCGCTGGAGGACCAGGAAGCCAACGACCCACTGCAGGGCACTCATTCGACCGCCTCGAATCTCAATCGGACTCCAGCAAGAGGAAAGCCGCCGAGAATCCCGGGCCCAAGCTTGTCATCAAGTGACGCCGCGCCTGCCCGTTCCTGAGCACGCGGTCCAGCACGAAGAACACGGTTGCAGCTGACATGTTGCCGTACTCGCGCAACACCGAACGAGAGTGTTCGAGCGCACGGTCGGGCAGGTCCAGGGCCTCCTTAATGGCGTCCAATACCTTCGCACCGCCCGGGTGGCAGACGAAGCCGTCGATGTCGCCGAGGCCCAGCCCCAAGCCGGCAAGGAACCGATCAGTCACACCCCGCATCTGCCGACGGACGAGGTCCGGGATGCTCCTCGAGAACACGACTCCGAGGCCGTCATCGGCAACCTCCCAACCCATGACTTCGAGAGAGTTAGGCCAAGTGTGCTCCCCCCAGGCGACGACCTTTGGTCCCGGTCCGTCCGTCGCAAGGAGAACTCCCGCCGCACCGTCCCGGAAGAGGGCTGTGGCGACCAAGTTTTTGGCGGATCGGTCGCGACCCCGGAATGTCAGCGTGCAGAGCTCAACGACGAGAAACAGGACCGTAGCGGCCGGGGTCGCACGGGCGCAGGCGGCCGCGCGAGCCAGGCCCAATACTCCGCCGGCACACCCCAGCCCGAAGATCGGGAGCCGCTGGACATCGGGCCGGAAGGGCATTTCGGCCATCAGCCTCGCGTCCAGGCTGGGCGTAGAGATGCCCGTGGTCGAAACCGTCACAATCAGATCGACCTCTGAGGGGTCGGTCTTTCCTGCGGCCAGACACTGGACGGCAGCGCTCTTAAGCAGGCCGACCGCATGCTCGATGTAGAGGCTGTTCTTCTCTGCAAAGCCATGGTCGGGGGCTTCGTACCAGCTCTTGGGCAGGCAGCAGTGCCCGGTCTGGATTGCGGCGTTGTCGTAGACCTGCAGGAGGCGATCCAGACCCCTGAGCTTGCCCCCGAAGAAGGCCTTTCCAAAATCCCTGACCTCCACCTGAGGCATCCTGTTCGGGGGAACCGCCGTGGCGACGGATAGGATTCTTGGGCCCATCTCAGCCGCCGCTAGGAGCGATCCGCCCTGTCCAGAGGCTGTCAAGGGCCCGCATGCCCAGACAGGTGGCGCGGGCAGCCGGTGGGGTAGGGCCGGGAGTTCGCAGAATTCCGCTGTTCGATCGTCGATACCGTGAAGCCCTTCCTCGCTCCAAACCTTCCCGCACCCTTTGTGCGGTCGAGCTCGTCAACGTAGGCGGGGCTAGTGCGCGCTTGGCCGGTACCTCGGCGGAGTTGGGGATGGCCCCAGTTCCGAGGGAAGCAGATCGCGCTGGACGAGCGGCACGATTGCCAGCGTATCGACGAAGGCTTGAGGTGGCAGCCCAGGCCGAACGATCGGGCCCTGCGGTCCAAGTGCGGCTGATCGCACTCCCGTGCATGCCACCCCCCGACCGGGGCCCTCCGCGACCTCGAAGCTGCCTCGAGCCGAATATCAGTCGGCGGCGAACTCGCCAGGTCCGTGCGCCGCCCCACCGAAGTGTGCCGCCAGCACGTCGTATCCGAAATCCCCGCTGAAGTCCCGCCACACAGCGTGGCTGTGGTTGCTCTGGTTCTGGGTGTTGGCGAACTCGATCAGGAATGTCGGCGCCTGAATCCTGTAGTAGTTCCCGGCCAAATGCCTGTTCTCGGTCGTCTTGCTGCCAATCTCGATCGGCTTCGCATCGGGGCGCTCAATGTCCCCCGCCCAGCCGAAGTACAGCTGCTCACGGGCCGTCTCGCGAGCGGCCTTCATGCGCCGTGCTGCGATTTCCGGCGGCATCGTCCCGGCGTACTCGGCGATCAGGCCAAGCAGGTCCGAGTACTGTGCGTCACTCATGGAGGAGGCCGGAAGGCCTTGGGGAGCGCCGTCCAGCTTTGCCCGCTTGTCGGCCATGGTCACGATGTCGTAAGGCGCCTGCTTGTCGAATATCGCCTTTTCTTGCAATCCGGCGTCCAGCGACGTAAGCAGGCCGCGCGCGAGGTCCTCCTCACGGGCCAAGGCACGCATCCCCTTGTGGAGCCCTTGGGGAACCTCGTGGGGATTGGCTCCGAGAAACGTTGGGCTGGCGGCGACGAGCTCTCCGTCGCGGATAACGTAATGCAGCGAGACATGGTGCCCTTCGACGCGCCAGCCCCAGTCACCCGTCATCGAGGGCTTGCCGAAGACCGTGAAGTGAAATCGCTCCGTGTCCCGATAGCCCGTTTGGTCGTCTTCGATCGCTCGGACAATCTCCTCAAGCGCCATCACGTTCATCGTCTTGACGAACCCAGCTCGCCCGAGGCCCGTGCTGAGCAGCCCGTACGCAAAGTGCTTCTGCTTGGGCGCCATGTCCTTGAATGTGATCCCGTTCCGGACGTAGCCGTACTCGTCCGTGAATCCTGGCTCTGGGAAGTAGTGCCAGTTCGTGCGTTCCGAGGCATCCATCGGGAACACCGTGCCCATAAGCTGCATGCGGTTCAGCGACTCGAGGAAACGGCTGGCGGCCTCCGCCATCAGCTGCTCCGTCTTGGCCGCCTGATAGGCAGTCGCCGCTCCCAGCGAGAAGAGCGCAAGCATCAATGCCCTGGACGGGCGAAGACTGGTCACATGACACCTCCAAGGCACGAGGGCCCGAGTGGATTATATCGACGCGTCCCCAGCGCGCGGGAACTTCGGCCCAACTATAGTGGCTTGGGTGATCATGCACGGACCTTGGAATGAACTTCGAGTGGCGGTATTGGCGGGTGCGCTGGCAGGTACGGCCATCGCGCAGACCGATGCTTCCGTGATCGAAGCCGTCCTCGGCGAGCGCCTGATTTCGCAGGAAGTAGTCAGCTACCAGCTGAGCCGGTACCTGATGGAGCGCGTGCCGGAGGCGCCCAGCCCGGCCAATGCTGCCGAGTGGACGAGAAGATCCGCAGGGATCCGCGAGAAGATCCTCGGGACGATCCTGCGCGGCTGGCCCGCGGATTGGGTTGACGCGCCGCTGGCATTCGAAGAAGCCGGCTTTGTCGAAGGAACAAGGCCGGGTTACCGGATCCGGAAGCTCCGCCTTGAGGTCATTCCCGGCTTGCAGGTCCCGGCGCTTCTGTACGAGCCCGAGGGGACAGCCTTCCCTGCCCCCGCAATCCTCAACGTCAACGGCCACATCTACGGCAGCGGAAAGGAGATCGCTTACAAACAGCAGCGCTGCATCGATCAGGCCAAGCAGGGCATCTATTCGCTCAACCTCGAATGGCTGTACTTTGGCGAACTCGACCACACCGAGAACCAGCACTGGTTCGGGGCGCATCTGGATCTGGTGGGCGCTAACGGGATCGGGCTCTTCTACATGGCCGCGAAGAGGGGTATCGATTACCTCCACGCACACCCGGCAATCGACAAGGACCGGATCGGCATGACGGGGCTCTCTGGCGGCGGATGGCAGACCGTCTTGCTGACTGCGCTGGACGAAAGGGTGCGGGCCGCCGTACCGGTTGCTGGGCACTCCTCGCTGGTGTCAAGGATCGAAGACTTCGGCCCAGGGGACATTGGGGACTGGGAGCAGAAGGGCACCGACTTCCTCTCGGATTTTGAGTACACGCACCTGACATCCCTCATCGCGCCGCGGCCGCTGCTGCAAATCCACAATGCGGAGGACATCTTCCGGTCACACCGGGTCAAGCCCGGCACCTACGACGCCCTTGCCCCGGTCTGGGACTTGTATGGAGCTGGAGACGTGTTCCTGTTCCACGAGAACTTCGACCCGGCCGACCACAACTACGAGGCGGACAACCAGCTGCACGCATCTCGATTCTTCGCGGAGCGATTTGGGCTGCCCACTATGCCAGCTCAAGTTCGGTCCGATGCCGAGTACCACACCGCCGCCGAGCTTCACGTCGGCCTGCCGCCCCATAACCTCACGATCCTCGGGCTGGCGAAGCTACTTGCACGACGGATCGACCGCAGTGCGATTCCCCAAGAACGCGGCGAGCGAGCGAGCTGGGCCCACGAGCAGCGCGAGATCCTGCGAGAGACCCTGCGCTACAGCCCGGTGACAGTCGAGCGTGCGTGGTTTCTCTCGGGCACGCGGATGCATGGGCTCGACACCCGGTCCTACAGGTTCGACTTCAACAACGGGCTCTCCGCCACGGGAGTGCTGCTGGAGAAGATCGACAGCACAGATCCCCGCCCAGTCTCGATCCTGCTGCACGACAGCGGCAAGACGGGCGCTGCTGGTGCAGCGGCAAAGCGTGTGAGGCAGGGCGAGCGGGTCCTCGTTGCGGATCTGATCTTCAGTGGAGATGCGACCCTCCCTGGCGACCGGCCGGAGCGGAACGTGCAAGTCCTCGCCGCGATCGGAGAGCGGCCACTCGGAGTCGAAGCCGCTCAGCTTGTCGCTCTCCAGCAATGGCTTGGAGGGGCGGCACGGATTGAGACCGATGGACCCCGAAGCCAAGTCACCGCCCTAGCAGCTGGGGCGCTTTCGCCTGCGTCTTTCTCTCAGATCGTCGGCCGCAACGGCCTGGAATCGCTGCAGGAGATTCTAGACCGGCCAATCCGCCATCTGGACGCGCCAGACCTGTTCTGCTTCGATTTGCTGGGGGGTTTCGACATCGACCGTCTTACGGCCCTCTCGCAAAGCCCATAGTGGCCGAACCGGCGCGCCCGACCCGCCTAGGCAAGCTCCGTTCTTCGTCGGTGAAGGATCTGGCGCACGGCCCGATCCATGCGCTGACAGCCGCCTTAGTCCGCAACGTCCTTGCGCACGGTTGAACGTCGCACTATTTGATCGTCAGAAGGCCGGTTCTCGTCGGATTGGCATGATGAGGCGAGGGACTGACGGCGCTCCGGATAGGCTGCTCAGCGGCCGCGGCCGCCTCAGCGCTCTAGCGGTTACGGCCGGACGGGGTATTTCGTTCCCATCCGCTCGTCCAAGACGCGCGCAACGCGCGCCGGCCAAACGTCCGGCTGTGGAACGGCCTGCCTTTCGCGGGGCTCGTAACCCGCAATCTCCACGAGGGTATAAGGGCATTCCCGCGGCAGCAGGCTTTCCCAGCTCCGTCGCAGGCGCTTCTCGGCCGCCACCTCCACCGCCCGACCGTGCTTGACCAACTCCCTGACCGCGTTCCTTCGTCCTCGCATCCATGCCTTGGTCAGTAGCCCGGGAAGCTCGTGCTTCATCCCCGGACTGTCGGCCAGCACGTCAAACATCGAGTCGCGCCACGCCTCGATCTCGTACTTCCAGTGGCGGAAGTCCTCAGCCGACCCTCTGTGCTCGATCTTCAGCAAGTGGGAAATGACGTTCGTGCAGTACCATGTCCAAGCGTCGGAGTGCCGATTGCCCACGTCCTCGATCTCCTCGATCACGTTCTCCAGGTCGAGCGCGCCCCAGTCTCCCCGCCTCAATGCGGCAGCCTGCCTCCGCGACCAAGTCCAGACGTCGTCGAAGTAGAGTGACGGCGCACGGGTTCCGCCAACCGCTGCGGCGGCCTTTTCCCGAAGCGACGCTCCAGCAGGCATGCCCGGATTGTAGGCGATGCCGATCCGGATTGGACCGCCGCTCCCCGTTGCGCCGGTATCTCTGGGATCATCTGTCGGCAGATACGCCAAGGTCTGGCACCTCGGGCCCGAGACGCTGGCGCTGCTGTTGCATGTCGCGCGCCGTGGCGGACTGATCACGCCAAGGGATTTCGCGTCGACTTCGGAGGAGGTCTGCGGGGAGACGTCGTTGCTTCTGCGCGCATGCAACGAAGCGAACGGTCCGCATCAGCCGCCTGAAGAAACGTGGAGGAGGCGCGAGTAGGCGTATCTGGAATCTCAAGTCGTGGCGGCGTCGATCGTCTGGGCATTGGCCGGGGCCTATCGGGAATCAGGAATACTCTGCTTGGCGCGGTTACCGAGATATCGAATCGGCCTGCCGAGGGCGGCTCAGGCTCGAGCCGTTGACGAGTCTACGGTCCCGATCGCGTCTGGTGTTGCGCACGACGGTCGGCCGTTCTTCCGTTACGCAACGCCCATAGCACTGCCCACACGCGCACTTGGCATGCGATGCGTGCGAGGTGAGCTTCCGCTCGTACAAACACTCAGACGCTGCTCATTAGCTCGTAGACTGCCTACGCGGATACGCCACCAGATCGGTTAGCGCTAAGGCGGTGAACCGTGAAGAATCAGTTCACAGGTAAGCGCGACCGAATCGGCTCGAACTCCTTTCCGCGCGTGTCTTCTCGCACTATTGTGGTTCATTCGGCTTGCCACGATAACGACCCCGTTTTTCGGGTGGCGCACCGATCGGACGCCTCCACGCAACCGCTGCGGCGACGTGGTCATCCATTGCTTCCTGAGATTCGTGAGGGGACCCTTCTAGGTCGGTCGTTCCCCACGAGACGCATTCAGCCGAGTCCCACCTACCCCACCGCAGGACTTCCGTCGGGAACCCCCAGCTTCCGGTCTTGATGTCCGGTTTACACGCCTTCTGCATCGGAATTCGGCTGAGCCTAGGGTTAGGAAGCTCCTGTTCGATTTGCCCCCGGTCCCAAGTAGGAACTGGAGGAAATCCGCAGCTATTCTCGCGTCGTGAGGAATGTGCGCGGAAGTCTGCGTAGCGCATGCGCTCGCGGTTTGTCTCGATGTAGAACTCGCATTCTGCAGCTTTGCTGCAATGACTCGCATGTGCCTTCAGCGTTGCCCGCAGGGGGCTACAAGCACCCTTCCCTGAGTTCCGAGCGACGGGCCTCCGGCCACGTCTCAGAGCCTGCCCGGTGCTCTCGCAGCAGCTCCTTGGCAATCTCTCGAAGCCGCTCCGCTGCGTGTTGAAAGCCCACGGTCTGGTTCGGGACCCGGAGACGTTCGCAGGCCACTTGCCAGGTCACTTGGTCCGGTCGCCCAGGACAACGCGGCGCGAGGTCGGCGGGGAGCCCCGCCGCCCGGCTTGCCACCACACGCGGCGGGCGAAGGCGGACTGCTTGGGGGCGCCCGCCGCAGCAGAGCGGCGGCGATCCCCATGGCCTCGAGGCCGCCCGGGGC
>JAJDWM010000173.1 GCA_022825595.1 Bryobacterales bacterium
CGCCTGCCGCGCTCCCAGATCGGCCCGGAACTGCTGGCGACGCAGTAGTCGTACCGGTCAGCGTTGATCGCTCCTCCCGAATCAGATCCAGGGTCTCGTCAGTCGGCGCCATCGCGACTCGCGGTCGCCCCCTCAGCGCAACGCGCCGTTCCCCCGCGAAGTGACGGGAGGCAGGCGGCAGGTCCCTGTGGCGTGACCTACAGTTTGAGCGTTCGCTCCTAGCGCGGGGAGGTCGGCGTCGCCTCGGTGAGCTGACGGGGAGCGGGTGCGGCGGCCGGACGGTACAGGCCGGCACCCTCCAGCAGGCCCTCGAGCCGCGCCATGCGCTGCTCCAATCCAGCCATCCGTGTCTCCAGGGCCCCGATCTTTCCTCCCAGCTCGCCGCGTACGGACTGGAGTTCGCCGCGTACGGACTGCAGCTCGCCGCGGAGCCGACCGGTAGAGGTCAGGACCAGAGCCGCGAGGGCCACTCCTACAGTGAGGATGCCGATCAGTTCCGGGCTCACGCGCTTAGCCTAGCAGCCGCGATGTCTCGGCCGCCAAAACAGTCCAGACGGGTTGAATACTCACAGGCTTGGCGAAACGACACATCAACTCGCCTCAGGGCGCTCTCGCGACGAGGGTGACAAGACCTCATTCGCGAGCCCTCTTGCCGGAGAAGATGCGCCGGTAGAGTGTTCCCCTGCATGTCCGTGAACTTGCGGAATTGGCCTCGTGGCAGGTACGGCGAGTCGGTTTCGGGTCGGGTTGAAAACCGGGCTTCCGCCGTCGGGTCAGCGGGGCCAGCCAAGAGTCTCGCCTGGATGCTCGGTCGTACCACCAGGGCGGTCACCGCCAAGATGAGCGCACCGTGATCACCACTCGGATACTCGCCTTGGCTCTTGCAGTCCCTCTCTTGGCGAGAGCCTGTTCCGCTATCTGCGGGCGGATTTCGGCCTCGACAGCTTGCCGGAGCACCGCCTGGAGGAGATGGACCCGCAAGCGCGCGTGGTGAACTCGGTCCGGCGCGAGGCCGACAACCTGATCCGCTGGCTGCGGGAATGTAGCGGGCAACGGCAGGTGCGCCTGCGGCGCGGACGGCTCAAGGCGGAGCTGGAGGAAGAGCTGCGCCGCGAGATCGAGCAGCTCGACCATGCGCTCAACGGTGCCGAGCGCCACCGCCGCGTGGGGTTCGCCGAGGGCTACCCGACTCGGCGAGGACCTCTGCGGAACTCACCGCGACGAAATAGTTGCGAGCGTTCATGTTGGCCCCTTGCCGCTCAGACTCTGACTCGCGGCCCAGAAATGCGGACAGCGCCAGTTAGTCCATGACCGGGAATGTGAAGCGCTGCCCCGCTGTTTGGCCCAATCGCTACTACGTTGGCGGGTGGACGCCACTAACCGTATCCGCTCGCTCGGTCGAGATCAACCGAGTGGGCCCACGCTGCAGAATCGATGCCACCGTGGCACAGATGCCGAGTGAATGCCCGACTACCCCTGGTTTCTTACTTGGCGCTCAGCCGGCACCGTGCTACAGCCGGTTCTGAGACCGCATTCGGTCCAAGGCCTTTCCCGCTCGCGGTCTGCGATAATTAGAGTGAAGGCACTCAAGCCATGATCCTAGAGGAACTGGAGCGCGAGTTTGACCGGGTGCAGGCCCGGGCACGAGTGATTCGGGGGTATCTTTGACGCTCCGGCAAGGCGTCGCGATCTTGAGGCCCTAGAGCGAAAGATTGCCGAACCTGCTTTTTGGAGCAATCCCTCCAAGAGCCAGCCAGTCCTGCGCGAACGCAAGCGCCTAGATCGGGTTGTACGGACCGATAGCGAGATCGGGTCCGCCCTGTCAGACTTGGAAGCTTTCCTCGAACTAGGCCGTGAAGGTGAGCCGGTCGAAGAGGAGTTCGCGGCCGAGCTGCAGTCTCTCGCCACCAGACTAGAGGAAATCGAGGCCGAGTCGCTGCTCAGCGGTGAGCACGACTCCGCCAATGCGATCGTCACGCTCAATGCAGGAGCGGGCGGGACCGAGGCTCAGGACTGGGCGCAGATGCTGCAGCGAATGTACCTAAGATGGGCCGAACGGAAGGGCTTCAAGCGTGAGATCTCTGACTCTGTCTACGGCGAGGAGGCAGGTATCAAGTCGGCGACGATAATGCTCAAGGGCGAGAACGCCTACGGCCTCATGCGATCAGAAGTGGGTGTGCACCGATTGGTCCGAATCTCCCCGTTCGACTCCAACGCGCGTCGGCACACGTCCTTCGCCTCGGTCTACGTGTATCCGGAGATCGACGACCAGATCGAGATTGACATCCGCACGGAAGACCTGCGCGTCGACACCTTTCGCGCCAGCGGGGCCGGCGGCCAGCACGTCAACATGACGGATTCGGCAGTGCGAATCACCCACCTGCCGACCAACACGGTCGTCCAGTGCCAGAACGAGCGCTCCCAGCACAAGAATCGAGCCACCGCAATGACCATGCTGCGTGCGCGGCTGTATGCGCTGGAGCTTGCCAAGAAGCGATCCGAAGCCGACAGGATCGAGGCTAGCAAGCTTAACATCGACTTCGGAAGCCAGATCCGCAACTATGTGCTGGCCCCGTACCGCTTGGTCAAGGACCTGCGCACGTCGGTGGAGATTGGCAATGTGGACCGCGTCCTAGACGGCGATCTAGACAAGCTGATGCACGCCTACCTGGTGTATCAGCGGACCAGAAATCTGACGGGGACAGGCACCAGCTGATCGCTGAGCCAGCGTACCGCCTAGGGTTGCGTAAGGGGTGCCCGGACGCATCTAATGGTCACATGCGCATCTTCGCAACAGCATGCATCGTAGCCTTGGCCGCCTTGGCGGGCGCCCAAGCGAGAGTAGTCAGCCTTGAGGTCACCTCCCGTGAGCCCGTCCTTGCCGGAAAGTCCTTTGGGCTTGCCGGATCTTACGAACGGCTGACCGGGACCGTACGATTCGCCGTGGACCCGGCCAATAGAGCAAACAGGATCATCACCGACATCGACCTGGCACCCACGAACGCCAGCGGTGAGGTGGAGTTCTCCTCGGAGTTCTTCCTACTGCGGCCCGCAGATGTGTCCCGGGGGAACGGGGCACTCGTGTACGAAGTGTCCAATCGCGGGCGCAAGGGCGCGCTGAGCTTCTTCAACTTTGCCGCCGGAAGCCTTGACCCTCGGCAAGAGTCCCACTTCGGCGACGCTTTCCTCCTTGAGCAAGGTTTCTCCGTCCTGTGGCTGGGATGGCAGTTTGATCCGCCAAGGACTCCAGGGCTGATCCGCCTCACTACGCCTGTCGCCACCCGAGACGGAGAACCGGTGACTGGGATCGTTCGCAGCGACTTCGTGGTCAAGGACCGCGTGTATGCCAATTCCTTGGCAGACCGCAACCACATCCCCTATCCAGTGGCGGATCCCCAAGCGCCCGAGAATCGCATGACCGTCCGCGACAGGGTAGAGGCCGAGCGCATCGAGATTCCACGTGATCAGTGGCGCTTTGCCCGCATGGCCGAGGGAAAGCCCGTGCCAGACTCCGGCTCGGTATACCTCGAGGGCGGTTTCGAGCCCGGCCGCATCTATGAGGTGGTCTACGTTTCGAAGAACCCTCCCTTGGTCGGCCTCGGACCTGCGGCCGTGCGCGACATGGTCTCACACATCAAGTACGAAGGCGATCCTGACCTTGGTGTCGATCCGGACGGGATCGACCGCACCATTGCATTTGGCATCTCCCAGAGTGGCAGGTTCCTCCGGACGTTCATGTACTACGGCTTCAACGAGGATGAGCAAGCCCGTCCTGCCTTCGACGGCGTCATGTCACATGTCGCCGGCGGTGGGCGTGGCAGCTTCAACCACCGCTTCGCGCAGCCGTCGCGGGATGCCCACCCCTTCCTGAACTTCCTCTACCCAACGGACATATTTCCGTTCACCGACGTTGCGCAGAAGGATTCTGAGACCGGTCGCGAGGACGGCATCTTGGCCCACGGCCTGAAGCCCGAGTTCTGGCCCAAGGTCTTCTACACCAATTCGTCGTACGAGTATTGGGGTAGGGCAGCTTCCCTGATCCACACCGACATCGCCGCGACTCGCGACATCGAACTGCTCGAAAACGTCCGTGTCTTCCTGTTCGCTGCCACCCAGCACGGTCCGGCCGGCTTCCCGCCATCAGTCTCGATCGGACAGCAACCAGCAAACCCCCTCGACTTCCGGTGGACGATGCGCGCGCTCCTCCTCGCGATGAGCGACTGGACGGGCGGTAAAGGAGAGCCGCCTTCCAGCCGCTACCCGCTCTTGGCCGACCGCACGCTCGTAAGGGCGGAGGATCTGCGCTTTCCCGCCATTCCCGGGGTCAACACTTCGACGCGCGTCCATGAGGCCTACCGGGCTGACTACGGGCCGCGATTCGTCAGCGAAGGGATCGTGGACCAAGAGCCTCCGAAGATCGGCTCGGCGTTTCCGGTCTTGGTGCCCGCCGTGGATCCGGACGGCAATGATGTGGCCGGCGTCCGCATGCCCGAGCTGCAAGTGCCGCTGGCGACCTACACCGGCTGGAACCTCTTCAACGCCAAATCGGGCCCTGTTGACGAGATCTCGAGCATGGTGGGATCGTACATACCGTTTGCGAGGACAAGTGCCGAGCGCTTGGCAGCGAAGGATCCCCGCCCTTCGATCGAGGAGCGGTACGCGAGCCGTGAAGAGTATTTGGGGCGGGTCGCCGAGGCAGGGATGGGTCTGATCGACTCCGGCCTTCTACTGGATCAGGATCTGGGCCGGGTGATCGCCGCCGCCTCGCGGCACTGGGATCACCTGATGGGGGGCTCCCCGAAATCCGGCTCCGACCGCTGATCGCCACCCGGGCCGAGCTACGTACCCGCGAGCAGCGTTTGCGGTTGCTATTGCCCGGACCCGCAGCTGGTGGATTGTCGCCGCGCCGACCACAGCCCCGGCGCCGTCAGTTCGTGGGCGGACAGCGTGGCCTTCATTAGGCCTGCCTCGCAGTGCCGATGTCGCCGATCGAGGAAGTGCAGGACCTCATGGACGGCCACCCTCGCCAGAGAGCGGCCTAAGGCCTCACCGGCGCCAGGGCGTCCCGCATGGCGGTACAGCGAGCCGCGGAAGACAACAAGGCGCGGCTGAATGCGGCCGCCCTCGCGGTATGCGAGGGCCAGCACATCTTCCAGCCCGGAGGGGGGCTCGTCTAGGATCGTCATCGCAATCTCGGACCACCCCCCGGCGCAGTTCCCGAACTGTGGCCCGTCCACACGGTTGCCGACCAGTCTCAGTAATTCCTTGGTCATTGCACCGCGCACCGGCACGGCCAACAGAGAGTCCTGATCCTCCACGCAGACGGTCAAGGGTGCGCCGACACCCAGCGGGAGCACCAGCATGGCCATCGCTGCGGGGGAAATCTTCATCAAACCTTAATATTCCTTAATGATTCTGCAATAATCCGACCCCCAAGTCAAGCGAGTTTGGCCGAACCGCGGAAATCAATAGGGGATTGCCTGCTCAAGGGCAGGGCAGGGGGCGGGACGGGGCCGGTATGGAGTCTTTACTGACCCGCCGAGAAGCGGTTCGCCCACTTCCACGTCAGCCAAGCGATGCCGAGAACAACGCTCAGGGGTGCGATCGATAAGACGGCGATGCCCCGTTGCAACGCGCCAACCGCGCGGTCCTTCTGCATGGCTGCGGTCTCGCGGCACATCGAGCAGCCTTGCGCAGCGGTTTGTGGGGCTAGGGCCAGCGTTGCGAGCATTCCGATCGCCAACGCCACGCTGGCCGCCCGCGCCGATCGCTTGGCGACAGGCTCACAACTGGTCAAGGGCGCAGATCCAGCAGCCGGAAGCTGTCCGGGAAGAAGTATCCGCACATGATCATTATGCAGGCCAGAGCCGGCAACACGACGATCCATCGCAGCAGGCGGTTGTCGAACTGCAGGTGCATGAACGTTGCCATGATCATGCCCGCCTTGACCGCCGACAGCGCTAGCAGAATCGCAAGCATCACTATCAGGCCCGCGATCTGGAAGTAGGCCAGTACTACCTCGATGGCGGTTAGCACTAGCAGACCGATCCAGATCTTCAGGAACAGCGGCATGTGCGCGTCCGTGAACTCGGGGTCTTCCGGCAGCACAAATGCCGGGGCCTTGCCCGCTCCGGCGGCGGCAGGAGCCCCGGCCACCACGGGATAGAACCGCCAGGCGATGTACCCGAAGCAGGTCACGCCCATCAGCGCGGCGAACAGTGCAAGGAAGAGATTGTCGAGGGTGGCCGTGATTGAGCCTTGTGCGACCAGCCCCCCGAAGGTCGCAAAGCCCCACACTCCCAGCGCGAGGCAGAACAGGTATCCGATCAGGGAAATCAGCATGACGGGCCCTCCACTCCTCAGTCCACGCTCGTGGAAAGCAGATAGATCAGCGGGAAGACGAACATCCACACCAAGTCCACGAAGTGCCAGTACAGTCCGGCAACTTCGACATCCTCAGGCAGCCACTTCCCGCGTCGGTAGCCCAGCGCGACAATGGCAAGGTACGCGACCCCGGTGATGACGTGGAACATGTGCAGGCCTGTGATCAGGAAGAACGTGCTGCCGAACACGGGCGTACCGTACTCGTTCGCCCACGGGTACATGCCCTCGTCGACCATCAGGTGCATCCACTCATAGCTGTGGAGGAGCACGAAGATCGATCCGAAAATTGCAGTCCACCAGATCCATTTCACGGCCTTGCGCCGGGCACCATGGTGTGCCGCCGACACCGCAAATACCATCGTCAGGCTGCTCGTCAGCAGCACAAGCGTCATGACCGTCGAGAACACGATCGACGGGAAGAAGTGGAACGGCGTGGGCCAGTCGTTGGCCACCCGGACATAGCTGTACGACAACAGCAAGGCTGAGAACGTCAGCGAGTCCGACATGATGAACAGCCACATCCCCAGCTTCTTGTGGCCGACTGCGAGCGGCGTGCCGCCCCCTTGCCATGTCGGCTGGGTTACCGTGGCCGCATGTGCGTCCGACATCCGCTTACCTCCAGATCAACAGCAGCCCGAGGATGTAGATCCACAGGGCGTCCAAGAAATGCCAGTACAGCGCGGTCGCTTCCACGACAGCGCTGCGGGTCGGCCATGGGCTATTTGTGCGCAGGCGAACCCAGATGTAGGCCATCACCGCGATCCCACCCAGAAGGTGCAGGCCATGCCCGGCAGTCAGCACGTAGTAGAACGAACTGGCCGGATTTGACGCGAGATAGATTCCGCGCCCGGCGAGCGATTGCCACCCCAGAAGTTGGAACGCAACGAATGCCGCTCCCAGAACGGCGGAGACATTCACCCATTTCCTCAGGCCGTCCCCAGAGTCCTCCTCCAGCGCCTGTTTGGCCCGCTCGATCGTGACGCTCGAAAGGAGCAGGACGAGTGTGCTCACGTACAGCACGGGAGGCAGCGAGAACGGCTGCCAGTCGTTCGAGAGTCCCTGCCGAACGATCATGGCGCTCGTCAGGGCCGCAAAGAACATCAGGATGCCGCCCATTCCGATCCAGACGCCGAGCTTGTAGCGCTGGACGATCCGGTTCCCGCCGGATGGGCGTTGCCATCCGCCCGGTTCGTCGGGCGGCAGGGCAGCAAAGCCCCCGTCGCCAGTCGCTCGCTCCGCTGGGAGCGCGCTGGGTGTCAGAACGGCCGGCATCTCACCTAGTCACCGCTGGCCGCGGACTGTTCCCCGTAGACCGCTTTGTCATCGTTGCACTGCATCGCGAAGTCCCGTTTGGCGCCGCGTAGGCTGAAGTCGTATGCGCCTCGGTACACGTGGGGAACCTTGCCGCCGAAGTTGTCGTGCGGGGGCGGGGAGGAGATGGCCCACTCCAGCGTCGTGGCCTCCCAAGGATTCGGATCCGTGCACACCTTGCCGGCGTAAATGCCCTTGACGAAGTTATAGAGGAAGAGGAATTGCGCCAGCACAGTCAGCAGCGCCGCCACGGTTATAAAGAGGTGCAACTGCGCAGCCCCGCCCTCCACGAGGAAGTCAACGCCCGTGATCTCCGCATAGCGCCTCGGATGCGGGAGCATGCCCAGATAGTGCATTGGGCCGAAAATGGCGTACACGCCAATGAAAGTCAGCCAGAAGTGGATCTTGCTCAGGCGCTCGTCCATCATCCTTCCGAACATCTTCGGGAACCAGAACGTTAGGCCTGCAAACATGCCGAAGATGGCCGCGACGCCCATGATCAGGTGGAAGTGGGCTACGACGAAGTAGGTGTCGTGGAAGTAGAGGTCGATCGTGGGTTGGCCAAGGAAAATGCCCGAGATGCCGCCGGAGACGAACAGCGAGACGAACCCGATCGAGTACAGCATTGGCGACGTGAACCGGATCTTGCCGCCCCACATCGTTCCGATCCAGTTGAATGTCTTGATGGCCGAGGGCACGCCGATGCACATGGTGAGTATCGAAAAGACGAACGCGGAGTAGGGGCTCATGCCGCTTACGAACATGTGATGGCCCCAGACCACGAAGCCTAGCAACCCGATCGCCACGACGGCGTAGACCATCGCCCGGTAGCCGAAGACGGTCTTTCGCGCGAATGTTGACAGCACGTGCGACGTGACACCCATTCCAGGAAGGATGGCGATGTACACCTCAGGGTGGCCGAAGAACCAGAACAGGTGCTGCCAGAGGATCGGTGACCCGCCCGAGTGGTCAATCTGCTTGTCGCTCACGACGAGACCCCCCGGAACGAAGAAGCTCGTCCCGACATTCCGGTCCATCAGCAGCAGCACTCCAGCCGCCAGCAGCACTCCGAATGCGAGCAGGCCCAAGATCGCCGTGATGAACCAGGTCCAGCACGTCAGCGGCAGGCGCATCATCGTGAGTCCTTTCGCGCGCAAGTCCAGGATCGTGACGATGAAGTTGAGGGCCGCCAGCAGGGACGCGATGCAGAACACCGCGATCGACGCAAGCCATAGGTCTTGGCCGATGCCCTGCACGGTCGCCTCTGGTACAGCGCTAAGCGGCGGATATCCGGTCCATCCGGTCTGCGGAGCCCCGCCTTCGACAACGAAAGCTGCCATCAGCAGTAGGAACGAAACGAAGGTCGTCCAGAACGACAGCATGTTCAGTCGCGGGAATGCCATGTCCGCCGCTCCGATCTGGATTGGCAGGAAGTAGTTTCCGAAGCCGCCCTGCGGCGCAGTGGTGAGGACCATGAACACCATCACCGTGCCGTGCATGGTGAGCATCGCGAGGTAGAACTCAGGGGTCATCACCCCCTCGGGGGCTCCGACCGGAAACAGGGTTCCCAGCGTCGGGTACGAGCACTCCGGACAGATCAGCCGCAGCCTCACGAGGAGGCTGAGAGCCATTCCCACGAACACCGCTACAACGGCCAGCAGGAGGTACTGGATGCCGATTACTTTGTGGTCGACCGAGAAAATGTACTTCGACCAGAAGCCCTTCGGCTCCGGGTGCCGGTGCACCTCGGTGTATTCCGCAACCTCTGGGGAAACTTCAACTTCAGTCATGGCTCAGTCGAATCCTCCATGCCATCGTGTGCCAGCACGGTCAGAACAGGTAGGAGGCCTGCTCGGCAAGCCAGTCTTCGTACTCCTGCTCGGTGACGACGTGCAAGAAGCTGCGCATCTTGTAGTGGCCCAAACCGCACAGCTCCGAGCAGACGATCTCGAAGCGGCCTTGCTTCGTGGGCGTGAAGCGCAGCTTTCCGACAAGTCCCGGGACGGTGTCGAGCTTGATTCTCAGCTCGGGCACGAAGAAGTTGTGCAGCACGTCCTTGGATTTCAGCACGACCTCGACTTCCCGGTTCACCGGGACGAACATCTCCGGCACCATGATGTCGTCCGAACCGCCAGGGCCCGAGCGGTCCAAGCCCACCGGGTTGCCCGCCGCGTCGTCGATCAGGTTGATGTCGGTGGGGCCGAACTGGGAGTCCTCGCCGGCGTAGCGCATGTTCCAGACGAACTGCTGTCCCGTGACCTCGACGATCAGTCGGCCTTCGGCCGGTTCCATCGACTTCTGCTCGATGAAGCGCGTCTCTGCCCACACCGAGTACCCAAAAAACGTCAACCCGACGAAGATGACCGTCGCCGCGGTTGTCCAAAGAATCTCAAGCTTGTTGTTCCCGTGGGAGTCGGATGCTGGTCCCGCGGACTTCCGCCCGAACAGCCAAACCGTGTATCCGAGCGCGAATTGGGCAACGAGGAATATGACGCCTGTCCCGGCCAGCGTCCACATGAACGCCTCATCGATCTCGTCGCCGAGGGCGGTGATCGACTCCGGCATCCACCAGGTCTGCGTGAAGAACGGCACTGCCATTGCTAGCGTGACGCCCCAGACTACGATCGCGATCAGAAAGCCCATGATAGGTTCAGCCTCGGATTTCCGGAATGCGCGGAACTAACCCGTCCCACGGGCAGGTCGCCACTCCATGCCGAAGGCGTATTGTACCAATCCCGGCCGCCTCGCCCACCAAAGGCCGCCGATCAGCGGCCGCCTTTTTCCTGCACTCCTGCGAGTTTGCGGAGTTCGGCCTCAACAGCCCGCGCTCCGCGGTGGCGATACATGTGGCTGAGGCGGTGCTCCTCTGCCGAGACCGGCAGGGAATCAGCCAGGCCTGATTTTTCGAGCGCTTCCCGACTGGGCACCCAGACTGAGCCGTCCTCGAGTCCTGCGCTGCGCAGGAACGCAGTCATTCCCCTAAGTTCCCGTGCCCCGCCCGCCGGGGGGAACTCGATCCGAAAGCGCGACTCGGGACGGGTCTCCAGCCGGGTTCCGGGGGCCATCCTGTGCTGTCCGCCGAGCGGTGCTGATCCCATGGAGTAGACGACGCCCGCCGCGTCCTCGGCGAGCCAGCCGATGTCGAGGTGCTGCACGGCATGGTCACCGCGGTTGCGGAGGTCGAATTCGGGGGCGCTCCAGACGGTCTCAAATCCCGCGGCCGCGGCACGGTCCGCGATGACTGCCGCCCCAGGGATGTCCAAGAACGCGACTTCGACCCTGCGCGGGTCATTGGCAGGACCGGCCGTGGCGGGTCCGTCGCCAGCCAGCCGCACGCTGAGCCGGGGCCGTGCGGCCTGCCTGTGCAGGCTGTCCTGCATCGCGGCCGCCAATTCCGGCAAGCCGCCGGACTCCAGCTTCCCGAGGAAGAAAGCCCGGTCTCGCCGCGCCTCCGCTTCGAGAACTCTTAGCCTGCCAGCGGCGCCCAGCCGATCCGGCCCTGCCGAGGTCATTGACGCGAACAGCACCGAGTCTGGCTCAATGACAACCGCCGCGCCCGAGGGCAGGGGCAGTGGCCGCAACAGCCGCACGTTTATTGGGATGGTCAGCCCATCTCCCCGGGGCGTGTGCTGGCTCGGAAGTGTGACTGACGCGCGGCCGCCGAAGACACGGTCTCCCGCCTCGATTCGCAAGGCCAGCGCCCGGATCGTTTCGTGGCCGACGTTCTCGAGGCGGACCGTGCCCGACAGGTTGATTACCAATAGCCCGCCGCGTGGCTCGAAGTCGCTGGCGGAGAAGTCGCTGGCCATTGCGCGCAATGGCACGCCTTCGGGGATCGAGACGGCAACGTCGAGCTCTTGTGCCTTCGCCGCTAGGGCGATTGTGCCCGCCAATGCGGCGGCGCAGATCCAGCGTGGAGCTCGAGCCGACGGTAGGAGGTCCGTCATGGTCAGTAGTACTCCGTGATGCTTAGTGTCCCGGACGCGGGATCGTAGGCGCGGAAACTCAGTTCTCCGGCCGCTCCGACTTGGGCGTCTCCGGCGTCAAGGCCGAGCAAGGCTTCGTCCCACATTGCTTGCATTCCTTGTCCCGCTGATGGCACTTCAGGCGCCGGGGATCGCACCGGCGGGGTCGTGAACAACAGAGCCAATGCCACCGCGGCCACGCAAGCCGCAGTGGCCACCAGCCACCGACCCCGCAGTCGTCGCGCGGGACTTGTTGTGAGGGCGGCCGCCCGTACATTGCGAGTGAGGGCCTTGAAGTCCACAGTCGGCGCGTCACGGAGTGCCGCCATGTCACGCCGGGCCCTTTCGTACTCTGCGGCGGACTGGCGGCACGCAGCACACTTCGAAAGGTGGCGATCCGTCAGAAAACGCCTCCAGCGCCCTAGCTCTCCGCCAGCGTGCAGGGCGAGGACCTGCTCTGTAGCGTGACGAGGCTTGGCCATCAGCGGGGGTTCTCCTTTTCGTAGCGCTTGAACTTGACCCTCGCATTCGCGATGTGCGAGCGCACGGTTGCGGGCGAGCAACCCATCATCTTGGCGACCTCACCGGCCGGGAATTGCTCAACATCGCGAAGCAGCAGGGCAGTGCGCTCGCGCTGGGTGAGCCGCTTCAGGCCCCTATTGAGCCAGCGACGGGTCTCGCTCCGGATCGCGCCGTGTTCGGGGCTTTCGGTCTTGGCGGCCGGGATGGTCACGAGTTGATCAAAGCCCACCCGGCCCTTGCGTCGCATGAAGTCGAGTGCGGTGTTTACGGCGATTCGATTCAGCCACTGCGCAACCTTGCGGCTGTCTTTGAGCTGGCCCTTGCGCCTAAGGGCCTTCAGCAGCGAGTCCTGGGTCAGGTCTTGGGCGTCGGGGACGTTGCGAACGATCCCGTAAATCAGCCGAAACATCCTTCGGGCGTGAGTCTCGAGCGCCTCGTCATCAGGCACCGGCACTAGCGCCTCCTGGGCGAGTCCGCTGGCCGGTACCAAGACCGTCGCACCGCATGCTATGGCCGCTCCCACGTGTATCCCCGTCCAGCAATACAAGACGCCGGACGGGCCGATTCCGTGCAATTCGCCCTAGACCGCTCCGGACTATTGAGCGTTCCCGAATCGCTGGCACTTGACCTCAGGATGCCATTCGCACAGTCGACGACGCGCAGGCCCACCCAGTGCTCGCCCGCGCTGCGACACGGCACGATCACCTGATCGGCAATACTGCCGGCCCGATGGCCGGTTGCGTCAGCGCAGACGCGGCGAACCAACGAATCGACACTGCCCCGTTGCTAAACTCGGCTCGACGGATCGGCGATGAATCTAGCGGGGCGGATATCTAGGCTGCGTGGCGAGGGGGCCTTCGAGGTGCTAGTCCGAGCTCGAGCCCTTGAGGCCACGGGGCGCGACGTTGTCCACATGGAGATCGGGGAGCCAGACTTTCCGACACCGGCAAACATCGTCGCAGCCGGCCGGAAAGCCATCGCCGACGGTTTTACGAAGTATGGACCCACACAGGGCGAGCCGGAACTCCGGCAGGCGGTGGCCGAGCACGTCTCGGCCACACGAGGCATCCCCGTCAGTGAGACCCAGGTCGTAGTGACACCAGGTGCTAAGCCCATCCTGTTCTATTCAATGCTCGCGCTGCTCGAACCCGGCGACGAGGCCATGTATCCCGACCCTGGATTCCCGATCTACGAAGGTGTCATAGGTGCCAGCGGCGCCACCCCGGTGCCCATGCCGTTGCTCGAGTCTCGTGGATTCTCCATCGACTTGGACCGTTTCGCCGACGCACTGTCTGATCGAACACGCCTGATCATCCTCAACTCGCCGCAGAACCCGACGGGCGGCACGATCCCCCCGGCGGACCTCCAAGCGATCGCGGACCTGGTGGCCGAACGAGACTTGGTCGTGCTCTCAGACGAGATCTACAACCTGATCGCGTTCGACGAGAAGCCCACCTCGATTGCCTCAATCGATGGCATGGCTGATAAGACGATCATTCTGGACGGATTCTCCAAGGCCTACTCGATGACCGGCTGGCGAATCGGATACGGGGTCTTTCCCCAGTGGATAGTCGACGCAATCTGCCTGCTGCAAGTCAGCGCTACTTCCCACACGGCCACGTTCACGCAGCGTGCCGCGATCGAAGCTTTGAGAGGGCCCCAAGACAGCGTGCAACTTATGGTCGAGGAATTCCGCCGCCGGCGGGACGTGATCGTCAATGGGCTGAATTCGATCCCCGGAATCCGCTGCGCCCGGCCGGGTGGGGCATTCTACGCCTTCCCCAACGTCCAACGGACCGGCATGTCCTCCTCCGAACTGGCCGAGCGGATCCTCCAGGACGCTGGGGTGGCATGTTTGGCAGGGGAGGCCTTTGGTGCCTGTGGCGAGGGCTATCTTCGATTCAGCTACGCGACGGCCCTCGACCGGATCGAGGTCGCTATTGGTCGGATCCGCCGGCTGCTGACGAGATCCTGAGTCGGCCCGCGCTGAGGCAGGGCCAAAGGGCAGATCCGCAGCAGCTCAGTGCCGCTCGGCAAAAATATTGAACGACTGCAGATAGCTTGCGCTTGTGCAGCGGCCCGTTGCTAGAGGACCGGGCTCGCCAACCACCAAAGGTGCCCTCAAAGTCGCTGTGGCCCGGCGATGAACTCTCCCATTGGGAGGTGTTCGGACTCCATGGCCGACCCGCCTACTATTGATCTCGAGCAGCAGGGACGGCCCATGCAGACCGTTGCAACAGAGTTTCAGATGTTTAGGTGTCCTAGAAACCCTCATATTGTTGCAATTGTTTAACTAGACAGACCCTGTGGATTTCAAATTATGGTATTTTGAACATATGTCGATGGGAACAAGAAGAACCGCTACGCCTCTGGAATTCGCCTCGGTCGATGGGCTGCTCCATGTGCACCAACTTCCTTTCTACGAGCGCTTGAACTCCGTTCTGGTGAAAGCGCGGTTTGACGACTTCGTTGAGGAGGCCTGCCGTGACTGCTATCCGGCAGACGTCGGTCGGCGCTCCATGCCCCCGACCGTGTACTTCCGCGCCCTTCTGCTAGCGTTCCTGCTTGGAATCGAGTCCGAACGCGGAATCGCGCTCCAGGCCGGAGACAGCCTTAGCGTCCGGAAGTTCCTCGGGTACGCTCTGACGACGCCGACCCCAAGCCGATCCGCGCTGGCGAGAGCCCGGCGGCGCATCCCGTTGGCGATCCAACGGAGGGTGTTCGCTTGGGTGTTGGAGCGGCTCGCGGAATCGGACACAACTCTTCGCCTACCGGCGCTGGCTCGCGGAAGCGCCGTAAGCGCCGCTCGGGCCGCTGGTGTGTCGGCGGGTCGGGCCCGTGTGGGCGGTTATGCAACGTTTGTGAAGGAGCTCGCGTCGTGCGGGCCGGTGGGTGGGAGCGTGTCCTGATCGTTGTCGGGATCCCCGTTTTCGGCATGGGTTGCTACTATGTGCCTCGCCGATGGGTCGCTTCCTGTTAGCCGTCGTATGCGTCGCCGCGGGGCTGCTCATGCTTGGCTTGCCCGGCGGCTCTGGACAATTCTCAGAGCCTGAGTGGGCCGAAAGGCGGGCAATGATGGTTCGCGACCAGATTGAAGCGCGTGGCGTACGCTCGAAGAAGGTCCTTGATGCCCTTCGGGCCGTGCCCCGAGAGCGGTTCGTCCCTGACCGAGTGCGAAGGTACGCGACTGATGACAGGCCGTTGTCGATCGGGTTCAATCAGACAATCTCGCAGCCGTACATCGTGGCCTACATGACGGAACTCCTGCGGATCGACCGCCGCCACAAAGTGCTCGAGATCGGGACTGGATCGGGTTACCAAGCGGCTGTGCTCGCCACGCTCAGCGACCATGTGTACAGCATCGAGATCGTCCCGCAACTGGCGGAGCGTGCCCGCAGGACGTTGGCCGAT
The DNA here is from genome assembly GCA_022825595.1 of Bryobacterales bacterium. Lineage (GTDB taxonomy): Bacteria > Acidobacteriota > Terriglobia > Bryobacterales > UBA6623 > VXMF01. The sequence continues at coordinate 15,594 of JAJDWM010000173.1, forward strand.
CTCGGATTCGAGACGGTGCACCTGCGGACTGGTGACGGATACCAGGGCTGGTCGGAGCACGCTCCGTACGATCGGATCATCCTGACGGCAGCGCCGCCTGAGCTGCCGCAGGCCTTGGTGGAACAGTTGGCGGCGGGGGGCAGGCTAGTAGCCCCGATCGGTTCAACCCCGAACAACCAGAGCCTAGATCTGGTTACCAAGGACTGGGACGGTCGAGTTCGCCGGCGTTCTCAGTTGCCCGTCCGATTCGTCCCGATGGTTCCGGGGGCCTCGCGGGCCAACTAGCCTCGATTCCCAACGCAGGTTTTTTGCCTGCAGTTCTTGGGGTGCCGGTTTAGAGGAAGGCGATCTTGAGAGGGAGGTTGTTGAGCCACGGGATCGTCACGGCCTCGTCAGCGATGCCGGCCTGTACTAAGAGCGGG
>JAJDWM010000193.1 GCA_022825595.1 Bryobacterales bacterium
GGAGATTGACCCTATGATGCAGCTACCGGCCAAACTGGCTCTCCTGATTCTCGTCTTTGGCAGCGTTGCCAGCGCCCAGTTCAGCGGCGCCGTCGAGGGCTTTGTCAAGGACGGCACCGGCGCCGTCATCCCAGGCGCCGAGGTCGTTCTGACGGACGAGAACCTCGGGCTCGAGCGCGAGGCCAGCTCGAACGAGACTGGGTTTTTCCGTCTTGGCGAACTGCCGGCCGGCTCCTACTCAGTCGCGGTCGTATCTCCCGGCTTCGTCACGTGGTCCACCACCGGGCTGTTGGTACGAAGCGACGAGACCCGGACGCTGTATCCCGAAATGCAAATCGGGGAGGTCACCACCTCGATCACGATCGAAGCTGACACGACTGCCGTGAACACGACCGAGGTCGACAACACCAACTACATCGATCAGGAGTCGCTCCGGAATCAGCCGTTGCCACGGAACACCATCTGGCAGCTCTCTACCCTTGTCCCGGGCGTCACCGGCTCGGGCGAAACCAGCGCTACGAATGGAGCGTTCGTCGACAACTACCAAGGCGAGATGGGACTGCGGCTCAATGCTTCCGGACAGCGCCAAGGAGCGAATCTGGTGATGCTCAACGGGAGCTACGCGGAGGTGCCGTCGCGGGACGGGACGTTCATGGTGAGCCCGATCCCGGACTCCCTTCAGGAATTCAGGGTGGAGGCGCAGAACTTCTCGGCCGCGAAGGGCAGGTCGTCCGGTGCCTTCCTAGAACTGGTCACCAAGTCCGGCACGAACGAGCTGCACGGCACCGTGGGCTACCTGTACACAAACGACGCGCTCACAGCGCGCACCATCGCGCAATCCGAGTTGATCGACTTCGCCCAAAAGAACTTCTGGGCGACGGCAGGGGGCCCGATCAAGCGCAACCAGACGTTTGTGTTCGGCGCGTTCGACTTCTTGCGGGCGAGCACGGCGACCACGACGGTCGGGATTGCCGAGACCCCCGAGTTTCGCGACTGGGTGACGGCCAACGCACCCCAGTCGATCGCCGCGAGGATCTTTGCGCTGTCTCCCGCGGTCGACCCGACCAGCGACATCATCAGCGTCGGTGACCTGAAGCTCAGGAATCCCGGCCAGTTCGACTCGATGTCTCTGATCCCGGACTCCCTTCCGGCCGTCGGGACGGTGAACTCCAATGCCTCCGTCCCGAGGCAGGGGGAACAGTTCCAGATCCGCATCGATCACCACATCGGGGCGAGCGACCGGCTATTTGGCTACTACTACAAGTCCGATGGAAGACGGCAGTTCGCCAGTCTCATCCGTCCTGCCTACACCCGCTGGTCACCCGTGCTCAATGACTGGTGGAAGCTTGACTGGAACCACGTCTTCTCGGCCACATTCATGAACAGCATGGGCTTCCGCTACTCCCGCCAGACCGGGGAGCAGCAGGCCCCTCTTGGCGACGGTGCCGTGGACGTGCCCAACATCGCGATCACCGGCACGCAGGGTTTCGGAGCTTGGGGGCCCGGAGGATGGACAACGCCAACTTGGGAATGGCGGGACATGGCCACCATCAACAAGGGCAAGCACACCGTGCAGTTCGGGGGAGAGTATGTCCGGCCCGACGACACGGTTCCTTGGCGCAAGACGCTCACTCGTCCAACGTTTGTCTTCTCGAGCCTCCTCGACTTTGCGCAGGACGCACCGACGTCCCAGTTTGGTCCGGCGGTCAACCTCGCAACCGGTGAAGTGGGAGGTGCGTACCTGAGCTATCACACTTCCTTTGTCGGACTCTTCGCCCAGGACAACTGGCGCATCCGCCCTGGTTTCTCGCTCAACCTCGGCGTTCGGCTTGACAACTACGGCGAGGGCATCCGCTATACGGAAGCCTCGGACCAAGGCTGCTACCTGTTCGCCGGCCAGGGGTCCGACTCAATGGAGCGGATCGCCAACGGCTACGCCGAGTGCCGCCAGACCGCCACCGACAGGTTGCCGTGGATGATCAGCCCGCGCATCGGCTTTGCTTGGGACGTGTTCAGCAACGGGTCGCTGTCGATCCGGGGCGGGTACGGGATGTACCGTGACCGGATCGCGCAGAACTGGTTCTCAACGCTCAATCTGCTGGGACCACCCGCAACTGCCACCCCAAGCCTTAATGTGCTGCAGGGGGACACTCTCACGTATGGGCTTGGGAATTGGGGAGAGCTCGACGCTCTTGCCCAGGACGCCGCCCCGGACATCTGGCCAAAGCCGAATGTTTCCTACGAGATCAATGAGCGCGGGGGCGTTAGGGGCCTGAGATCGAGCATCCTTAGCGTCGACCAGAACATGAAGATCCCGACCGCGCACAGCTGGATGCTCAGCATCCAGAAGCGTCTTGGGCCGGACTCCATGGCGGAAGTCAATTACACCGGCTCCGCCGATCACAACCTCACCGTGCACAGCGACATCAACCGGTTCGCGGGCGACCTGCTCGACGGGAGGCTCGACCGGCTCAACCCGTTCTTCGGGGCTGTGCAGCGGCGTTGGACAGGGGCCAATTCCAACGCCCACCTGCTGTCCCTGATGTTCCACAAGCGGCACACCCGGGGCCTCTCTATGCGGGCCGTCTACACCTACGCAAAGGTGCTGGACCACTTCAGCACCAGCGGCCTGCCGCAGGCGTCGGTGCCGTCCACCCCGGTGTTCGACGTCTGGAACCTCCGGGCGCAGCGCGGCAGGGCCGACTTTGACGTTCGCCAACGCCTGACATTTGATGCCATGTGGGAAGTTCAGGTCGCGGAGGGAAGCATGGCTCCAGCGTTGCGCGCTGTGC
>JAJDWM010000222.1 GCA_022825595.1 Bryobacterales bacterium
TTGTAGTACGTGAAGTTTGGCGTCTCGTAGAGAATCAATCGCCAAGATTGGTCCGGTTTGTACCAGAACACTTTCGCGTCCCGATCGTTCCTGGTCTCATGCCTCGGAATTACGGGATTGTCCTTGTGGCGGATCCAGGTCTTGCCCGCGTCGCGGCTGAACGCGATGGAAGTCCCGCGACCGTAGTCAGTGTAGAAGACCACCAGCGTCTTCTCCACGCCCGACTGCAGCCCGAGCGTGTTGTTCCAATCGACGATTCCGCTTCCACTTCCGGGCGCATTGTCGAGGCGCGTGTTGAGGATCTGCGGTTGCTGCTCCCAGAAGACCAGATCGTTGCTGACGGCGTGGCCCCAGCTCTTGTTGAATCTGCGCCTCCTGGACCACTCGTCGTACATATAGAACAGGTGGTAGACGCCCTGGTAGAGAATCAATACCGTGGCGTCAGCGATCTGCCCAGTGATCGGGGTGTAGTGCACCTGTGGCCGGAGTGGCTGATCGTAGTGCATGTGATGGAAGACGTCGTCGTAGGCGATGCCGAATCGATCCTCCGCGATTCTCTTCCCCTCGACAATCGCCTTCTTCGTGGGCGCCGGAGCCTGGAACGAAGGCTCGCGCTGCGCCAGCAGATGGGAGCCGATCGTGAGCGCACCCACGACTGCCGCCGTCACGGTCTTCACTGACAGGGAGCCACCCGATTGTTGAAGGATCGTTTCGAACCCGAGGCGCTTCATCATCGAGGGGCGAATGCAGCGCCCGCCTGGGTCGGGCTCTCGCTGCACCCTCCGGACCGTAGTCATACCTGCTATGCAAGCAATGCGACAGGCCATCAGGCTGCACCTCCTTGAGTGTCGTTTCGATAATTGTGCTGTCGTTGCCGAGCAGGCGCAACACATAGTGGCTTTTGGCGGTGTTCCCGCTGACTTCGGCATCTGGCCCGGATTGCCCTTCGCTATGCAACGTCCCTCGAGAGTGCGGTCTGCGCGCGGGGAGTGGCAGGACGCACGCCCAGCCAGCCGCTGCACAGTCTGCTCGGCGCGGTCATTCGCATCGTCGGCGGGCAACGACCCCACCGTGCCCCTCCATAGGGCCGACATCGTTCCCCCGAAGGGCCATTCCTCCCGCGCGGCGCCGAAGCTGACATCGTGTCACACAGCCGGAATCCTCTGCGGTCAAGGTCCCACCTGGCCGTGCGAATCTGTGCTTCGAACCTGTCCGCCGATTGGGAACTGCCCACCGAGGGGACGAGTCCGTTCGCAAGGCCGGCACTGCAGCGATTCCCCGGCCTTGGCCGGTTCAACCCGACATCGAATGGCCTTGGAACGGAACCGAGGTCGTGATCTCGGAACCTGAAGGCTATTGCTAGAGTGGGCTGCGGGGCACGGGTGAGTTGTCGCCGAGCGAGAGGCTTGCGCGACCGGGGGGCGGCCCGCGGTCAGAACCCCCGATTAGCGACCGAGCCGGCAGGCGTGATTGGAATGGCTGTGGCGGCGGTATCCGTCTGGAAAGCGGCGAGCCCTTGGCTGCATGCGTTCCGGACGCACTGCCGGACGCTCCCGCTGCTCCTAGCGATGGGCCTCTTTGGGCAGGTGCCCGGCCCTGTGAGTCGCCTCGAGATCCGCACAGAGCCTGCTGATGCGCGAGTAAGGCCCTTGGAGAGCATTGTCGTGCACGTGAGCGCTCGCGGCGCCTCGTCCACGGACCGGACGGGCGCAGCGAGCCTCCCACTCAGGAGGGGTCCTGCGACGTTCCACCTGAGGGACGCCCGCTCCGGCTGGCTGTCGAAGCCATACCGGCGGCAGGGACTGTCCGGATTGCGTGCACCGCTCCGCTCCGGCTCGGAGTCGGAGCAGAGGCTGGCGGCCATGGCCGCTCGGCATTCCGGTCTGCAGGACGCAGTGTTGTTCACCGCTCCGGACCGCACGGGTGAAGTCGTGCTGACTGCCACCATTGAGGGCGTCTCGGCGACGGTCCGCATCACGGTGACCGACGATGCGATGTCGCAGACCATTCCGGAGCGGGTCAAGTTCGGGCCGCAGCCGGCGACTGGAGATCCGTACCGAGCCCTTGCCGAGCACTATGCGCCTTTCGTTGCCCAGGAAACTTGGTTCCAGCCGAAGTCAGACTATCTCGCCCGGTTTGACGCCGACGGAGATTGGCGCGGAGATAACAACTGGGAGAATCTCGGGCATGCCAGCTCCCAGGCCTACGTCTACTACGCCGCAATCGCGACGGAGACCCATTGGTTCCTCATCTACAACTTCTTCCACCTCCGGGACTACTCGGACAAGTGCGCAGCCGGGACGTGCCACGAGAACGACAACGAGGGGCTGGTCCTGACCATTGCCAGAGACGGCACACACATGGGGTCCCCGGTCGCCATGGAGACGCTGGCGCACAACAAGGTCTACTCGTACCGAGCGGACCCACGTGTGCGGGGAAACGCCCACAATCTGGAAGGGGACGTCGAGTTTTCCGACGGCTCCCACCCGGTGGTGTTCGTGCATTCCGGGGGCCATGGCGTGTACGGCACGGGCCAGCACTCGGGCTACTCCGCCGCAAAGGACGAATTCACCGGCGGGACTGGCGTGACCTATGTCTACAAGGGCTTAGCGGAACGGCCTAGGTACCCGTCGGACCGGAACGTGGGCTACGACCTGTTGTCGATTCACGACCACTGGTGGGTGCGGTCGCAGGAAGCGCGCTCAAGGTCGGGAGGAGCCTTCGCCGCCTACTATCGGTACGAGCCGGCGGGCGGTCGGCCGCCGGCCGCTGCGGAGTGGATCGCGGGGGCCTTCCGGGGGATGCGCCACGGGAAGAACATGGCGAAGCCGTTCTGGGGCTGGCACGACAACGAGACTAGGAAGAAGGGGATCCTGGCGACCGGCCAGTGGGGGTTGGACCCCGCCTACGCGGTATCCCGAAACTTGGCCCTGCCCGGACCGGTCTCGCTGCGATATACGTTTAATCCGTACCTTGGCGCGGCGTACTGAGGCGGCACGCGTCGAAGTCTGCCAGCGTTCCGGTCCACACTCTTCAGTCCCGCGGCCCAGATCCGCCCGGCCGCACGGTGACCGGATCGCTGGGAGGGCTCTCATTACCAGCCCCATCGACGGCCGTCACCCAGAACTCCACTGCCCGATCTCCGACCGGAGCGGTGCTGGCCGTCGTTCCCGTCAGCAGCGGGGAGACTGCCTCCCCGTCTCGGTAGAGCAGATAGGCTGCGCGTTCACCGTCCGGTTCGCCCCTCCACGACAGCTCCACCGAGGTGGGAGTCCCGACGGCGCGAAGGTCGCTCGGGGCCGGCGGCGGAAACGTGTCGCGTACGTTGACCTCGACAATCCGCGAAAGGCCGCCCTCGATCCAACCGGCGCGGGAGGCCCTCAGGCTGCGCAGCCGATACCGGTAAGTTTCCCCCCACACTGCCGTCCGATCCAGAAAGGACCCGCCGGCCAGCCTTCCGAGGCGCTCAAACGTGCCTTCTTCTCCCTGGGCGCGCTCCAGATCGTGCTCTTCGGCATGGTCACCGGCGCGCCAGGCCAGCGCCACTCCGTTCGCCTGCACGCCCACTTCGGCCCAGTCGGAGACTTGCGGAGGGGGCCGCGGGTCAAGCCATACCTGGTTGGAGTAGCCCGCATCCCGACCGGAGCGGTTCGAGGCGGTCATGGCCAGCACTGTCTCTTGGCCGAGCTTCCAAGCGGACAGCGGCAGGCCGACATTGACACGCTGGCCGGGCCCGTGCCCGCCCAGCTGCGCCGGCTCTACGCGCAGGGCCTCGCGACGGTAGCTGTCTATCGTCTCACGGGCCAACGGATCGCCGAAGCCGGGCACGTCCACTGCCCACAAGATGAAGGCGCCCAGCCGTCGTGCAACCGTGCCCTCAGTAGTGGTTGCCGGCCACGTCCACGAGACCAGGATTTCGTGCCCGACCTGCCTTGCCGCCAAGTCCGAGATTGGCGTCGGCAGGTTCGCCAGCGGCGGCAGCGGATCCCCCACGGAGCCGCAAGTGGCCAACGCGAATGACGCAGCAATCGCCAACCGGCCCAGCTGGCTCGACGGCATGCTTCAGAGTATGTACCGGCTCAGGTCCTCATCCTTGACGATGGACGCGAGCTGCTCCTTGACGTATGCGGCATTCACAACGACACGCCGCTCCTTCATGTCTGGGGCCTCGAAGGAGACCTTGTCCAGCAGCCGTTCCATGACCGTGTGCAGGCGTCTCGCCCCAATGTCCTCCGTCTGGGTGTTGACGCTCGTCGCCGTTCGAGCAACTTCCTCGATGGCGTCCTCCGTGAATTCCAGCTGAAGGCCCTCGGTCTCCAGCAGCGCCGTGTACTGCTTCGTGAGGGCGTTCTTGGGCTCGGTCAGTATGCGCATGAAGTCCTCAGTCGTGAGGGACCGCAGTTCGACGCGGATCGGGAAGCGGCCTTGCATCTCGGGGATCATGTCGCTCGGCTTGGCTACGTGGAACGCGCCGGCGGCAATGAACAGGATGTGGTCAGTGCGGACCATGCCGTAGCGGGTGTTGATTGTCGTGCCCTCCACGATGGGGAGCAGGTCTCTCTGAACGCCTTCACGGCTCACCTCGGGTCCGCGACCGGCCTCGCGGCCCGCGATCTTGTCCATTTCGTCTAGGAACACGATGCCGGCCTGCTCGGTCCGCTCTACGGCCATGCGCGTGATCTGCTCCATGTCGATCAGCTTCTGCTCCTCTTCCTGGGTCAGCGCCTCGACAGCCTCGGCGACCGTCATCTTGCGTCTGCGCGTCTGACCGCCGAACAGGCCCGGCAACATGTCGCGGATGTTGATGTCCATCTCCTCGACGCCTTGGTTGGTGATGACTTCGATCGGGCTCCGCTTGCCCTGTACATCGACCTCGACCATGCGGTCGTCCAGCTTGCCGTCAAGCAGCCGCTGGCGGAGCTTCTCTCGCGTCCTGCTGGTCTTCGCAGCACTCGCATCGTCCGCCTGCGGCTCGGGTGGCAGCAGGGCGTCGAGCAGCCGCTCTTCGGCATTCCGGGCGGCTTGCTCCGAGACCACCCGGATGCGCTGCTCGCGGATCATGTCAATTCCCATCTCGATTAGGTCCCGGATCATCGAATCGACGTCCCGGCCAACATAGCCGACCTCCGTGAATTTGGTGGCCTCCACCTTGACGAACGGTGAGTTGGAGAGACGGGCCAGACGGCGTGCGATCTCGGTCTTGCCCACGCCTGTCGGCCCCATCATGAGGATGTTCTTGGGCATGACCTCCTCGGCCATCTCGGCTTCGAGCCGTTGCCTACGGACGCGGTTCCTGAGTGCGATTGCGACGGCGCGCTTGGCTTCCTTCTGGCCGACGACGTGCTTGTCCAGCTGTTCGACGATCTCGCGCGGAGTCAGCTGGTCGAGCGCTGGCGTTCCCGAGTTGGAGTCGCCGGGAAGGTAAATGACCATCGATCAACCAAGCTCCTCGATCGTGATGTTTGAGTTGGTGTAGATGCAGATGTTCGCGGCGATCCTCATCGCCTCTTCGGCCACTGCCCGCGCGCCCATCGACGTGTGCTGCAGGAGCGCGGTGGCGGCCGCGACCGCGTACGGGCCGCCGGACCCGACCGCAGCCACGCTCTCGTCCGGCTCGATGACGTCCCCTGTGCCGCTGAGCACCAAGGTCAGCTTGGCGTCCGCCACCACCAGCAGCGCTTCCAAATGACGCAGGCTCTTGTCCAGGCGCCACTCCTTGGACAGTTCCACGGCTGCCCGGCTCAGGTTGCCCCCGAAGGACTGCAGCTTCTCCTCGAACCGGGTAAACAGCGATATTGCGTCCGCGGTCGAGCCGGCAAAGCCCGCGAGTACTTCCTCGTTATGCAGCCTCCGGGCCTTTCGGGCCGTGGACTTGACGACTTGGGCGCCCATTGTCACTTGGCCGTCGGCGGCGAGGGCGACCTTGCCGTTGCGGCGGACGCACAAGACGGTGGTGGAGCGGAATCTGACCTGCCGGCCTGTCGAGGTGCGGGCCGAAGCCGAACGGTCGAAGACGGATTGCATCGGGATGCCTCGCTTGGAAACCCGTTCAGCGCTCAAGGGATTCCGCTCGCCCTGTCTGCAGAGTGGCCGCTCTGCGGGGCCCGGGAGCCCTTCCGCGGGCTGTTTGGTACTCCGGGGCGTTCACGTGCATTCCTCGCCTATGGCCCCAATGTAGTGGAATCGCGCTGGTCGGACCACGCTTGGGCAGGCGCATGCGCGCGTCCCAGACCACTTGCGGTGGAGGGACTGCGGCACCAGTCTCGTGAAGCGTGCCTGAGCCCAGAAATGCACTCAGTAAACACCCGTCAGTGGAGGTTGCGGCGCTCCGGCGCAGCAGCGCCCCTGAGCGTTTCTCACGGTTGACTGCGCTCCCACCCCCTCCGTGCGGCATCAAGGGATCGTCCCACGCAAGTCCGACTCCGA
>JAJDWM010000758.1 GCA_022825595.1 Bryobacterales bacterium
GAGCAGGTCGAACAGGCGCTTGGAGTCCGGCTGGGGCGTCGGGGCGTCGGGCATCAGGTGTCCATTGTAGGCTTCCGCGGCGCAGGCGGCGGGCCGATGGGCCCGGCCTCAGGCTGGGGCGGTGCGCTGCTCCACGCGCCGTGCAGGAGGGCCAACATGGCGGCGCCGGCCGCCGCCACCACAGCAGCATGCCGCGGCCTGCCGCTTGCGGCCGCCGACAGGGCTGCGAGAGCCGACAGGGTGGCGATCCAGAAGCCGAACAGCTCGCCGCGGCGCTTCAGCTTGGCTAGATGCTCCGCCTGCCTGCGCTGCATCTCGCGCCGGTGCCGCTCGATCCTCCTCCTCTTCTCCGCAGCGAACCGCCCCGGCCCGTCCCAGGCCGGCCGACGGCCGTCGATCGAGCCGTCAGCCATCGATGCGCCTCAGGCCTCCCGATCGGTCCCGCAACCCGCGAAGCGCTCCCAGCGCCCTGCCGCGCCCGGTCTCCGGGGACTTCTGGAACTCGCCAATGACCCGAGGCTGGCGGCACGCTGCAGCAGCGCGTCGAACCGCCCCCGCGCCGGTTGCACAAGAGGCTGCCGCAGTCGATTCGCAGGGACTCCCAGCCGCTCCTCAACGCCGCGAGGTGACGAGCTCGTGGTGCGGGCAGGCGGCAGCCCCCCAGGCGTTCGCGACCGCCACGGCCCCCGCCAGCACGGCCGCGACCCGCGGCCACAGCCCCACGAGGACCGCGAGCGCCGCTGCGGACGACAGCCCGAAGGACAGTCCCTGGACCCACTGCCTGCGCTGGAGATGACGGGCCAGCATCTCGCCAAGGCGCAGCGATCTGGCGCGCGCCGCGCGCATGGCCTCCCGGAGCTCCGCTGCCTCCTCACTTGGAATGGCAGGCACTCGCTGGATTCAAGTACGGTGCCCGCGCCGACCGTCGCCAAAAGGACCCTTTCGGCGACGGTCCCGGGAGCGGCCCCGAGCGGCCCGGAACAGGCCCCGCCGGCATTGCCCATGGGCGTGCCGATTTCTTGCGCCTATTGCTTCGGGGAAGGAGCGATATCGGCAATCCGAGACCGGATACGCGCGCGTGAGAACGGTGGACAGGACCCGGAGGCGCAGATCCGCGCCGTGCAGCGGCACGGCTGCGAGAGGGTGTTCCGGGACAAGGCCTCCGGACGCTTGGAGGCGCGCGCGCAGCTCGACGCGAGCCTGGAGTTCCTGCCGCCCGGGGACAGCCTGGTCGTTTGGCGCTTCGACCGCCTGGGCCGCTCCGTACGCCACATGCTCTACCTCACGGCGCGCCTGGAGCGGCAAGGCTGCCAGTTGGTGTCCCTGACCGAGGCGATCTACACCGGCACACCCGGCGGCCGGCTGGTCTTCGTCATGTTCGCCGCGCTGGCCGAACTGGAGGCAGACCTGGCGCGGGAGCGCACTAGGCTGGCCGCCCGGCTCGCCCGCGAGCGGGGGGAGCTGTGGGGGCGCCGATCGCCGTTCCACGACCCCGCGCACGTTCGCAGCGTGCAGGCCATGCTGCGCGACAAGCGGCTGCTCAGGACCGAGATCGCCAAGACCCTCGGCATCGACGTCTCGACGCTCTACAAGTGGTTCCCGGGCGGGAAGCCCGACGCCTGTCCGGGCATCCACACAGGAGTCCCGGTGTGAAGCTCGGCGCGGCGGTGAGAGCTTGGCTGCGCGACCTCAAGGCTCGAGACCTGAGGCGCTCGACCCGTGCCGGACACGCGTGCACGTTCCGGTCGCTGGAGGCGTACGCAGACCGTCGCGACTTGATCGACCTCGACCAGATCGGCGCCGACGCGCTGCGGAATTGGCTCGAGGAGAGGGGCTTGGCCGGCAGCTCTCGGCGGACCGAGCTGGCGCGCGTCAAGGCGTTCTTCCGCCACGCCACCCAAGAAGGCTGGGTCGCGGAATCACCGGCGGGCCGCGTCAAGCCGCCTCGGGCGCGCGACGCGCCGACCATACCGCTGGAGCGCAATGAGATCCTCCGCTTGCTCGACGCCGCCCCCGAGGGCTCGCCTGAGAGGGCGCTGCTCTTGCTGATGCGCTGGTCCGGCGTCTCCATCTGCGACGCAGCGACGTCCACGCCAGCGGCGAGCTGGTCCTGAGGCGCGCCAATAAGCCGTGAGCTGGTGACGGTCCAGCTCCCGAGCCTCGTCTTGGAGGCGCTGGCCGCGCTGCCCGAGCGCGAGGGCCCCTGCTATTTCTGGACAGGCAAGTCCGCCCGGCAGACCTGCGCGAAGTACTGGCGGGTCCGCTTGGGACAGATCGCCGGAAGAGCCGGCGTCAGGGCCTTCCACCCGCACCGCCTGCGGGACACGTTTGCCGTCGAGCTACTCCTCTCGGAGGTGACCATACACGACGTCAGCACGCTGCTGGGCCACAGCAGTGTGCAAACCACGGAGCGGTACTACGCCGCTTGGAACACCGCCAAGCGGAACCGCCTCGCGCGGATTGTGTAGGGGTGCCCACCGCAAGGACTCTGTCCTTCGCGAACTGGCGCAAGAGAAGAAAGCGGAGGGAGGTGTTCACAGCACACCCCTCGACGGAAAGCTTGGAACCCCACACCGGAATGATCCGCGCTCGCGCGGGGGCCCGGCTAGACTGAATACCGGACTGAATGCCGGCAGAGGGAGCCCCCAGGGTGCTGCGCGGAAGGCGAAAGCAGCCCGCCAGCGTCGTGCGCTACCACGCGGACGGGAGCTACGACTGGGAATGCGAGACCTGCGGGGCGCTCAATGAGCGCCACGGGCCGCACCCGGGGCCCCGAAGCGTTTCTGCAAGAGCTGCCAGAACAGGGCCTTCTACGCGAAGAACGGGAGGCGGACATGACGAGGAAGGATCCGGCCAAGTGGGCGCCCCTTGAGGGAATGCCCGACGGGGCGCACCGCTGGGATCTGCCCGGGCTCGCGGAGATGGAGAGCGAGTGGCAGGAGATCCGGGATGCGCTGACCGGCCGGGACAGGCCCCGGCGCTTCCTCGACAACTGGCTGGAGGAGCGCGGCCGCGCCTTCGCCATCGAGAACGGCCAGATCGAGAACCTCTACACCCTGCGGCGGGGCGTCACCGAAGAGCTCATGGCCGAGGGTCTGCAGGGCGTGATGGGCGCCCACACGATGGAGGGGCTTCCCGACGAGACGATCCAAGGCCTGCTGCAGGACCAGGCGGACGCCCTGGAGGTGATGTTCCGGGACGTGGCCGGTGGCCAGGCGCTCACCCAGCACGCGATCCGTTCCTGGCACGCGATGCTCACCCGCCACCAAGAGACCGTCACGGGGCTCCAGATCACGCCGGACGGCAAGGCGATGCGGCGCGTGCAGATCCCCTTCCGCGAGAAGGGCATGTGGAAGAAGATCCCCAACAATCCCCGCCGGACGGACGGCAGGATTCACGAGTACTGCCCGCCGGAGCAGGTGCAGTCCGAGATGGACCGGTTCATCCGGCTGCACCGGGAGATCGAGAGGCAGGACTACCCCGTGCAGGTCGAGGCGGCCTGGATGCACCACAGGTTCGTCCGCACGCATCCGTTCCGCGACGGCAACGGGCGCGTCTCTCGAATGCTGATGGCCTACGCGTACACCAAGCGCTGGCTGCCGCCGCCCATCATCGGGACCGAGCGGAAGCCGCTGTACATCCGGGCACTCGAGGCAGCTGACAGCGGCGACCTCGGGGCCTTCAGCAACCATCTGGGGAATTTGGCCCGAATCGAACTGGAGGGTGTCATCCAGATCGGCAGGGACGCACTGGCCGGACACCTCGAGCGGCCCAACGGGAACGGCGGACGGACCTACGTCGACCGTTACGTGCCTCCCCTCCGGGACGGGGACCTGGTGCCCCTCCCCCGCAAGAAAGACCGCGGGGGGCGCGGCCGCTAAGAGGCGGCCTCGCTGCCGCCTCAGGCCTTCATCGCGCCCTTCCGCCGGTCCTCCCGCGCGACCCGGGCGGCGGCGCATCTGCGGTGAGCGCACCGGGCTCCGGGCTGTCCGGAGCCCGCGCCACAGGCACGACCGGGCGGGTGAAGTCGAAGTTGGACACCATCAGGACCCCCTCGTGCGGCGGGCGCCGTGAAGCGGCTCAGTCTAGCAGCGGGCGACTACGGCAGCGTCGATCGATCTTTCCTTTGCCTCCGCAGCGCGTCTGCGGATTGGGTCGAAAGCAGTTGACAGGCGGCTGTTCAGATTCCCGCAGTGCCGGTCTCCGATCGGGACTCAGGTTGTGAAGGCCGCCGTTGCCCTGATACCGTGCGGCGCTTGATGATGGCGATCTAGGCCAGCGCGCTGGAACTTCGGAATCGACTGCTCAGGATCACGGCGCTGCCAGGGGGTTCTGTAGGAGCTGGCAAGCCTGATGATCGGCCCCGAATGCGTCGGACCACTGGAACCTGCACTAGCTCCAACGGAGATTAAGAAGGCTCGCAAGAAGGGCGTGGGAGGAGGAATCGGGGTCGGACTCGAGGGTGGGACGAGAAGCTAGCTGGCCGATTCAGAACCAGTGGATGGCAGCGACGTGAGAGAAGGCGGTCGGTAATCGATCGGATCAGCGTCTCAACGTCAAGGGGCCCTCGAACGCGTGCCACGGGTTTCCGAACGACCAACCGACCTCGGAACAGCGGGCAGCGGACGAGGGTACTGCAGGTCGTAGACCGGCTTCCGGTCCAGCGATGGCAACGGCTCGGTGATGGTCCATGATCAGCTGCCAGGTGCGATCCGAATCCGACTCTACTCCAGGCCGGTCAGGCCAACTCGCAGAGACCACCGGCAGCTTCTCGCCCCATCGACCTACTGTGCGGTCTGCATTCCTGGAACATCGGGCGTTGGAAACCCTCCGTATCCCGCTAGCCCGGGAGTCACCACTGTGCAGAGGTCCCAATCGAAGACCTGATTGTGCGAACTCTTCCTACGGGCGGCGGGATCGGCACTCTCTAGCCCTTACCCTTCTGTGCCCTCTGAGCGGCGCTAAGCACACACCGCACTCGCCCGACCGGACCAGTGGCGACAACCTGTGTGAACCGGCTCAGTGGCCGGAGGGCTATTGCTGCCCGCACTCAAGGCCAGATTAGACCGACCGCCACCGAAGCCTCAGGGGGTCGTGCCTCTGCGCTCGTGATCCCGCGCGGCACCCAATTAATTCGTCGATAGATCCCAGCAGATTCCGGCGCGACGTGCTAGAGTGCAACTGCAAAGATCAGCCCCAGCATGCGCCGTTTTCTCCTACTTCCTCTTGTTGCCCTCCTTGCCCTGCCGGTGGGACTCGGACAAGAGCCTTCACCGGAGGTCGAGGACACCGGACTCATCATCACCACCGAATCCAACTTGGTCTTGGTTCCGTTGCACGTCTACCGCAAGAAGTCGTCTGTCAATGGCCTCGGAACCGAGGCCTTTGAACTGTTCGAGGATGGCCAGCCGCAGCGCATCGCTTTCGTGGAGGGGCCGGCCCAGGAAGGCGAGGAGAGCTCGCGAACCGTGCCCACCGAGATCATTTTCCTGATCGACTTCAGCTACAGCGTCATGACTCCCGGGCTGCTCGACTTAACGACGATCCGCAGCACGATGCTTGAAGGGCTCAGGGAGGACGTGATGATCTCCGTCTACGGTTTTGCCGCCAACCTGAAGCGGTTCACCGGACCAACCCGCGACCTGCAGAGGCTGCAGCGTGCCCTGGACCAGACGTTCGAGTCCGAAGCCGGCGGCAGCAGGGTCTACGAGGCGATCATGCAGACCGCGCGGGACGCGTCGAGCCGCGGATCGAACGTCTCTCGGATGATGGTGGTCTTCTCTGACGGCCTGAGCACCACGAATCTCAGCCCTGACCTGCCTGTCGGGGCAGCCAACGCCTTCGGCATCCCTATCTATCCCGTCATCCTTGGCCACGAGCGGATCCGCCGGCGCGCGGCGGGTCTGCCCGGAGGAGGGCAGCTCAATCCCGGCGCACGCATGAACGAAGGCGGAGGCCAGCCCAATCCCGCCAATGACACACAGCGTGTCCCGATTCTGGGGCCGAACCGGAATCCAGTCCCGGCGCTGAACCGACAGTCCAACTCCAATCATCAGGAGAATCTGATGCGGATTTTCGCAGAATTCGGCCCTCGCACGGGCGGGCGAAGCTACGACCTGCCAGTCCTCAACAATATGGTGATCCGCAAAATCTTGGGATCGCTGTCCCAGTTGGCCGAGACCGAATACGTTGTCGGGTACTACCCGTCGCAGGTGGACGAACAGAAGACCCCGCACATGGTCGAAGTACGGCTCTCCGAGAGCGTTCGGGGCACGCTCTACGGCGGTCGCCGCATGGTCGTCCACTGAATCGGCGCGACATCCGCCTACGCGAGTCCCTACTAATCTCATCCAAGTAGCCAGCCGGCTAGAACGGATGGAATCGTCGGTTCTCGGTGGTCGGCGCCGACTCGTCGGTCAGGGGGGAAGATGTCCGGCCCGAGATGTGTCGAAGGCCAGTGGTCGCGCTCGCCGTCGGGTCCCATGGGCACTAGGTGGTCATAGGGGGCTGCTGTTGGACCGTTGCACGCGCAAGCTCGGTGTCGGACGGCTGGCGGGGGCCGCGATGGCTAAGCGGCGCTCGACATGACGATTGAACGCCGCAGCGGTAGGGTTGTCGCCGCGGCTATTGAAGCGGGCCTGAAACTCCATCAGATGATGCGACGCGCAGCGCGGCCTAGAGGCATGGTAGTCCCGTCCACGGAGCACTAGATCCCGCCCAGGATCGTGTTCACTTGATGCGGAACGGCGCATGAGAGATGGAACCTGATCGAGCACTGCCCTTCGCACCCCTTCGCGAGAGGCGTGGAGTAGGATGCCGATTTCTCGCGAGCGATGTCGCTAGGGGCTGACCGCAAGCGCTTCAGCCAGCGTCCTTCGGGTGCTCCCCGCCATGGCTCAGCCTCGCCTCCAATGCGGCGAGGCGTACCTCCACAGCCTTGCGCCCGGCGGCTTCCCGAGCAGCCCTGTGCTCGGCCTCTCGTCGGGCGGCGGCTTCCCGCTGAGCCTTGTGCTCGGCCTCTCGTCGGGCGGCCTCAGCCACTCGTCGCGCCGCCGCCTCCGCTTCCTTCTCCTGAATCACTTCCACGTTCCACAGGTAGTCCGTCCCGCTCCACAGATCCCGCAAGCGCAGCAACGCCCCTTCTGGCCGCAACGACACCCCCAGCACGTCGCTCCGCACCGATCCCGGCAAACCAACCTGCGGTCCCAGCCGCTTGTAGCCCCATTTCTTCAGTTCGTAGCCCACCAGCCGCGGCCCAGCGCGCCTCGTGTCCGGCTGGAACACAAAATATTCCCCGATCCCGATCCGCTCGTACAAATCACGCT
>JAJDWM010000134.1 GCA_022825595.1 Bryobacterales bacterium
GAGGCTCTCATCGCAGTGCCTAGAATCATACGCCCGAACGCTGCAACGCGTCCGGGCGCACCAAACCGGCACCTGCCGACACGCCCCAGTTGGGCTCCAGACGGCCCCGACGCAGCGGTCTAGGGGTCTGGACGGGCATGGCCGACTGCGTGCTTGCCCCTGCTCTTGGCCGCCTCGCGCTCCTCAGCCGGCAACAGGCGGTTGAAGGTTGCGCCAAAACCGTCCACTTGGCGATAGGCATACCCTTGCCACGGGTCCAACCCCTCCATGCGGGGATCCCCACCGGCCCTCAGTTCTTGCTCAAGCCGCGCGGCCAGCCCCTCACGCAACGACTCGTATGCCGGGTCGCTGGCGAGGTTGACCATCTGGTGGGGGTCAGCCCGACAGTCATAGAGCTCCTCGGCAGGCCGCTTGCCGAATGCAAGCCCATACTCGACCGGGAACTGCTCACGCGTTCCGGGGCGAAGCATGAAGTCCTTGAATGGCCCGTCGTCGACATCGCCGTGAGGCGCCTTGTTGGACGAGATGAACTCCGGGCCCCCCGTCGGCCAGCGGTCCGGCGCGTAGTTGCGGATGTACAGGTACTCATGCGTGCGAATCGACCGCATGGGATACGTGGCCCCCGCCGGCCGGCACCACGTGTGCCGCTCCATTCCTGTCAGGACGCTGTCCCGGCTGGGATCGACCCTGCCACTCGCCTCGGCCAATAGCAGGGGGACCAGACTTGAGCCGTCGTGGCCGCTGAGGGGACTTAGGCCCGCCGTGTCGAGAAACGTCGGCGCCAGATCTGTGTGGCTCACGAGGTCGTCGACCCGGCGCCCGGGCGAGATTTGGCTGCCCCAGCGAACGGCGGTCGGCATGCGCGTGCCGCTGTCATAGAGCGTGGCCTTGGAACGGGTGAAGGGCATGCCGTTATCCGATGTCACCACCACCAGTGTGTTGTCGAGCTCGCCGATGGCCTCCAGCCGATCGAGCATCCTGCCGAGGTGCCGATCGAAGTGTTCGATCTCGAAGTAATAATCGAGCAGCTCGGAACGGACTTCCGGGGCGTCGGGAAGGTAGGGGGGAACACGCACGGCCGACGGATCCAGACCGCTCCGCTCCCCAATGCCTGGGTCGTAGTCCCTGTGCGGCTCCGTCGCCCCGAAGAAGAAAAAGAACGGCGCACCGTTCGGACGGGCTGCCAAGAAGTCTTCGAAGTTCGCGGCATAGTCGCGGATATCCACACCCGGAGGAGGATCTGGCTCAAGCCTCTCCGCGAATTCCGCCCCAAACGGGTGGCGCTGCAGACCATCCGCTCTCCAATCGCCTGGGGCCCATGGTTTGCCACAGAATCCGACGTGGTACCCGGCGTCCTCGAGCAGGTGGGTGAATAGGGGGTACTCGGTCGGCAGTGTGCCATACAGAACGCCTGCCTCCCCGATCCTCCATATGTGCCTCCCCGTCAATAGCGCCGAGCGAGACGGCGTGCAGGAGGGACAGGCCGTGAAGGAGTGCGTCAGGATCACACCCTCGCGCGCCACCCTGTCGAACGCCGGCGTCTTGACGACCGGGTCGCCGAGGATCGAGGCGTGCGGATAGGACTGGTCGTCTGTGTAGGCCAACAGGATATTCGGCCGGCGCGGAGCTGGGCCGGGGGCGCAGGCAGAGGCCCCTATGGTTGCCGAAGCGGCGAGCCACTCCCGCCTTGTCATCGACTTCACCGCACTGCCTCCCTCTCGAGATCGGCGCCCTGGCTCAGGATCGACTGCTTGCTGCGGGCCCCTTCCGAGCTTCGCGCGGGGAGCCGGTCCATCACAGCGGGATAGGGGTAGTGCAAGCCCAGCAGCTGCTGCATCTCTTCGGAATACTCCTCGGCCACCTGCCTCTCGATACACCGGCTCCAGTCCTCGATCGGCTTGACAGACTTCACCGTGTAGGAGCCGAGCAGAGCAGCCCTTGACTCCGAGGATCGGTTCTCTTGGCCAGCGTGCCAGAGGAGGGCCGGGAACATCAGCAGGCTGCCCGGCCGCATACAGACCCGCACGGACCTCTCCGCAAACTCGGCAGCGTCGGGCCACCTCGCCAGACTCTGGCTCTCGGGAACAATTGCCGTGGCACCGTTCTCGACGGTGAATTCATCCAAGGGAATGACAGTTTCGACAGCTAGGAAGAAGCTCGCGTTGAGCGTGCTCGGCCAACGATGCCTAGCGTGAAGGTCCCAGTACGGGTAGTCCACGTGCGGTTCTTGGGCCTGCGCTCCGGGGTGCAGCACGTTGGCCGCAAAGGAACTCAGCATCAGGTCTTGGCCGAGGATCGGCCGCATCAGCGAGAGGATATCCGGATCCGCGCACAGATCCCGGAACACCTTCCCTTTGGCGGGCAAGTTCCAGACACGCGCCTGCGTAGCGTTGACCTCGTCCCCGTAGAAGTGCGATGTGCGGCCAGGCTCTTCTCGCACTAGGGCGTAGATGCGGTCGCGTGCCTCCAACACCGAGGCTTCCGAGAAGCAGTCCTCCAGCAGCAGATAGCCGCGACCGTCGCAGAGCTCTGCCACTGCCGACTCCACGTCTGGGAGGCCAACTGCCATGCGGTCTAGGATAGCGGGTGGGAGGGGCTGCGCATTGAGCGAACTGCGAATCGCCCTGATGCCCGGGGACGGCATCGGGCTGGAGGTCACCACCGCCGCTGTGCACGTGTTGCGGGCGGTTGAGGCACGCTCCGACGACCTCGTGCTCGCGTTCGAGACGCTCTCGGTCGGAGCGAAGGAGTTCCTGGAGTCCGGCGACCCCCTGTCCGAAGCGACCTTGGAACGGGCCCGGGAGTTCGACGCAGTGTTGCTCGGCGCCATGGGACTGCCGGATGTGCGCTGGCCCGACGGGACGGAGATGACACCCCAGCTGGACATCCGGGAGCGGCTTGACCTGTACCAAGGAATCCGACCGGTGCGGCTGCAGCACCCGGACCTGACGCCGCTGCGTGGCGCCGAGCGAGCGTCGATCGACCTGGTCATCTACCGCGAGAACACTGAAGGGCTGTTCTGGGATCGGAAGGGCCGATACGATCCGCAAGCCGCCTACGTTGACAATGCGATGCGCATATCACGCCGGGGGGCCGAGCGCATTATCCGGGCAGCCTTTGAGGCTGCGGGGCACCGCAGAGGTCACGTGACGCTGGTCGACAAGGCGAACGTTCTCCCTGCCATGGCGTTCTTCAGGACCGTCTTCGACGCGGTTGCGGAAGAGTATCCCGGAATCGAAACCAATCGTGTCTACGTCGACGCGGCGGCCTTGTACCTCGTCCTGGAACCGCAGAGATTCGATGTGATCGTCACCGAAAACATGTTCGGCGACATCCTCTCTGACCTGACGGCCGGAATCGTCGGCGGCATGGGGATGGCGCCCTCCGCGGACATCGGAGATGATTACGGCGTGTTCCAGCCCGCACACGGGAGCGCTCCCGACATCGCTGGCCGGGGAATCGCCAACCCGATCGCGACGATTCTCTCGGCGGCGATGATGATGGACTGGCTTGGCCGCGAAGCGGAAGGCGACACGGTCCGCACGGCGGTCGAAGTCGCACTTCGGGACCCGTCGTGCCGGACTCCAGACCTCGGCGGGACGACGTCGTGTTCGGAGATGGCGGATGCGATCGTCTCGCAGATCTAGCGGCTAGCCGCCGCTCCAGTGCGAGGGCCGCTCGACAAGATCGGGGAGAACGGTCTCCGCATCTCCACGGGTTGACTGGAGCTGCTCGCGCGTGAGGTCCTCGGCGGTGCGCAGATCCGCGCCCCGGAGATCGCATCCATCGATGTCCGCCCCGATCAGCCTTGCGCCAACGAGATTGGCGCCTCGCAGATTCGCACCGTGCAGGTCGGCGCCGGTCAGTTGGGCCAACACCAGCGTGGCGCCGCGGAGATCGGCACCCTGAAGGTGGGCCAGCCGCAAGTCCGTCCCACTCAAGTCAGCGTCGCGCAGGTCAATCTCCGCCTGAGGGTTTCTTGCCCGCCAGAAGTTCCAAGCGTCCACGTCAGTCCGCAGCATGTCCAACTGCGCTTGGCTGGCCACTCTTCGTCCTGAGTCGGCTAGACCGCCGACACATCCTCGCCCAAACATTACATCAAACTGCTGGCGTCGTTCCCGACCGGGGCCGCTTCCGTGCGAACATTGACGTTGAGGTACCTGATGCGACGCTACGCCTTGCCAGCAATCCTAATCGCAGTTCTCGGACTCTGGACGTGCTCGTCGGGCGAGCCCCCATCCGAGACCGCAGCCGCTCCGGAGAAGAAGCCTGCCGAACAGATCCGTGACGAGACGCACAAGTTCCATAAGGACGGCTTGGTCAGCGCGCGCGTGGTCGAGGATCAGCTGGGCGGAAAGGACTTCATGCCGGGGGGCAACTTCGCCGCCTACGCCAAGGACGGAAAGGAATACAGCGTATTCTTCACGGAACGGCGTAACGCGGACCAAGCAATGTTCCTCTCGATGGACTATCGCGACGCCCTCACGGACCCCAAGTTCATCCCGAGCTTCGGGGGCTTCTTCGGCATGGATGGAGACGTTCCGACCATGGTCTTCCAGAAAGACAAGTACGTGGTCGGAGTCACGGGGCTCGACCTGGAGGACGCAGACCAAGCCGCCCGCCTAATCGCCGGCTACTTGAACTGATCGCTATAGAATGTTGGCGAGAATGATCCGGCAAAGCGCATGCCTTGCGGCGTTCCTCGCACTCCAAGCGGGCGCCGCCCAAAACGATCAGGTCCGATTCTTCGAGGAGCGGGTCCGCCCCGTGCTGGCAAACCAGTGCCAAGCGTGCCACAACGACTCAGTGCGGAGCGGAGGACTCTCGCTTACATCACGCGACTCGATCCTTCAGGGAGGGTCGCGCGGGCCAGCGGTCGTTCCCGGCAACGCCGAGGACAGTGTCTTATTGGGTGCCGTTTCGCGGGAGGGCGCCCTCAAGATGCCGCCGGGAGGCCCGCTGGAGCCCGCAGAGGTAGAGGCGCTTAGAGCTTGGGTGCTGGCTGGCGCCGAGTGGGGCCAGCCTGCGAATCCTGTCGGTCCGGCCAGACTCTGGTCCCTGCAGCCCGTCAAACGCCCCGAACCGCCAGAAGCTGAGCAGTCTGGCTGGGCCCGTAACGCCATCGACTTGTTCATTCTTGCCCGATTGGTGAGGGAGGGCCTTGAACCTTCCTCGCACGCCGACCGCCGCACCCTGGTCCGCAGGGTGACCCTAGACCTGACCGGGTTGCTGCCCTCTCCCGAAGACGTGCGCGAGTTCGTGGAGGACGACAGTCCGGGCGCTTACTCGCGGCTGGTCGACCGACTGCTCGAGTCTCCTCACTACGGGGAGCGCTGGGGACGCCATTGGATGGACATAGCCCGCTACGCCGACACCAACGGCTACTCGATCGACGGGCCGCGCTCGATCTGGCCGTATCGCGACTGGGTGATCCGTGCTCTGAACGAGAATATGCCCTTCGACCGCTTCGTTGTCGAACAAGTGGCGGGCGACCTGCTGCCGAACCCGACCCGAGACCAGCTCGTTGCAACCGGCTTCCACCGGAACACGATGGTCAACCAAGAGGGCGGCATCGACTTCGAGCAGTACCGCGTGGAGGCGGTCGTAGACAGAGTCCGCACGACTGGCGCCGCGTTCCTCGGGCTGACCTTGGAGTGCGCCCGGTGCCACGACCACAAGTTCGATCCGATCTCACAGCGTGACTTCTACCAGATATTCGCGTTCTTCAACAACGTCGACGAACTCGGAGGGAATCTGGGCGAGACAGAGGGGCGAAGCCGGATGATGGAGCCCATATTGGAGCTTGCGCCGCCGCAGCTGCTCGCCGAGCGGGACAGGGTGAGCGAGCAGGTCCGGCAACTCGAGCAAGAACTGGCCCAACTGGGCCGGGATCTGGAAGCCTCCTGGGACGGGAACCTTCCCGGTGTTGACGAGGAGGCGCTGCGGCGCGCAGACCGGATCGTCCACACGGCCCGTGAGGAACGCTCGTCGGTCCAACAGGCGGTCCTAGAGAGGCTCTTCTCAGAGCATGTACCGGAGTACAAGGCTAAGCAGGACGAGATCAAAGAGGCACAAAAAGCCCTTCCGGACATTACTTGGACCATGGTCATGCGCGACTTGCCGGAGCCGCGAGAGTCGTATCTCCACGTTCAGGGTGACTTCACGCGCCGGGGCGACCCGGTCAGGCCGGGCACGCTGGCCGTGCTGCCAGGCATGGCTCCAGACTTGCCGAGGAACCGGCTCGGTTTAGCGGGGTGGCTCGTGTCGGCTGACAATCCGCTGACACCAAGAGTGACCATGAACCGGGTCTGGCAGCGGTACTTCGGAATAGGCCTGGTGGAGACCGAGAACGATTTCGGAAGCCAAGGCAGCCAGCCCAGCCATCCCGACCTGCTGGACTGGCTTGCCTCCGAATTCGTCGCCAGCGGATGGGACTTCAAGCACATGCATCGGCAGATCGTCAACTCGGCAACATACCGGCAGAGCTCGAATTACAGGGCCGACGCGGCCGAAGTGGACCCGGGCAACCGACTGCTGGCGCGGCAGAACCGGTTCAGGCTAGAAGCGGAGATCATCCGGGACGCAGCGCTGAGCGCGTCTGGCCTCCTGACCCGCGCGATCGGTGGTCCGAGCGTCTACCCTCCCCAACCGGAGGGGGCCGGCCAATTCACGCAGGTGGACCGAAACTGGACGGCGGACACCGGCCCGGACCGCTACCGGCGCGGCATGTACACCTACTTCATCCGGTCGGCAGCGCACCCGGGCCTGATACTGTTCGATGCCCCGATCGCCCAAGAGACCGTCACGCGACGCAACCGTTCCAACACCCCGCTGCAAGCCCTGACCCTGCTCAACGACGCGTCGCAGACAGAGTTTGCCCTAGCGCTCGCCCGGCGCGTCAGGGAGCACTCGCCACATCGCGAGGAACGGATCCGCCATGCCTTCGAGGTCTGCCTCTCGCGGCCTCCCCGCGAGGCCGAGAGCGAACGTCTGGATCTCTTGCTCGGCCGAATGGCGGACTCCTTTGCCAGTGACCCTGGAGCGCTTGAGCGTAGCGGGGCCGATTCGGCGCGCGGGGCGGCCTGGACGGCAGCCGCCAGGGTCATGCTCAACCTGGACGAATTCGTGACGCGTCAATAGCGAGGGAGGCAATGTCTATGCATCCGAATGGAGACCAATTGATCAGGCGCACGCGGCGGCAGCTGTTCCAGGACTGCGGCATTGGCATCGGAAAGGTCGGCCTGACCTCGTTGTTCGTGGGAGACTCGCTCTTTGGACAGCAGTCCGAGAGTGCAAGCGGCATGCACCACAGGCCGCGCGCGAAGAGCGTCATCTACCTGTTCATGGCCGGGGCGCCCAGCCAGTTCGAGCTCTTTGAGCCCAAGCCCGAACTCCAGAAGCTCAACGGGAAGGAACTCCCGCCATCGATGCTCGAGGGAAAGCGATTCGCCTTCATGGAGTCGTTTACCAAGGACCCTCCGAAGCTTCTGGGTACACGCCGCAAGTTCGCGCAGCACGGCGAGTCCGGGCAGTGGGTGTCCGAGTGCCTGCCACACACGGCGCAGGTGGTCGATGACCTCACTTTCCTGCGGGCGGTGCACACGGAGAACTTCAACCACGCGCCGGCCAAGATCTTCATGAACACCGGGACGCCCTTCTTCGGGCGGCCGAGCATGGGAGCCTGGGTGAGCTACGGAATCGGCAGCGAGGCCAACGATCTGCCGGGTTTCGTGGTGCTGCAGTCCGGACCGCGCGGACCGCGCGGCGGCGCCATGAACTGGACCAGCGGATTCTTACCAACCGCCCATCAGGGCGTGCCGTTCTTGGGCGGCGGCGCCCCGATCCTGAACATGACAAGCCCCGGAGGCTTCGAGGGCGACCGCCAATCGGCCACCGTGGACGCAATCGTGGACTTGAACAGGCTCAACATGGAGGCTGTGGGCGACCCGGAGATTGAGACGCGAGTCTCGGCCTACGAGATGGCCCACCGGATGCAGACGAGCGGGCCGGAACTGATTGACTTTTCGACGGAGACCCAAGCGACCCTGGACCTCTATGGCGCCAAT
>JAJDWM010000594.1 GCA_022825595.1 Bryobacterales bacterium
GAGGCTCGCGTGGGCCTGCTCGCCCGCCACAAGTGTGATCTCCGGCGCTCCCTCGAGGCCCTTCCGGTCGACGTCATACTCGTGCGCGAGCAGCACCGATCGCCGCGCCGCTGCGAGCGCAGTGAAGTTCGCCATGGTTGCTCCGGTAACGAACGCGGCGCCTGCAGTTGCTGGCAGGCCCAGAAGCTCCAAGACCCATCGCAATGCAACGGTCTCGATCGCTGCACCGATCGGCGAGCCCGTTTGGCTGAATGCGTTTTGGTCCCATGCCGTCGCGAGCCAGTTCGCAGCCAGCGATGCGGGCAGGGAACCGCCCATCACAAATCCGAAGTAGCGAGGACCGGCGCTTGCAACCGTTCCCGGGGAGCCAATCTCGTCGAGTTGCTCGAGGATCGCCGAGGCGGGCCGCCCCAGCCGCGGCAACGTGCCCCCGAGCGCGCGGACGAGATCGTCTGTGCCAGATGCTGCAGCTACGGGGCGCCCGGGCAGGGACTCGAGGAACTGCGCCGCACGATCGCGCACATCGCCAAGCAGCTCGCGAATTGCTGCCCACGACTCGCTAGCATCAACTCCCATTCCTCATCCGTTCATTCGATACAACCCGAACGGGCACCGGTTCACCTTACCGTCAATGGAATCCTTTGGATGCTTGTCTTCCCACAAACCGGGTGGAGACCCTTACGCGTCAGCCTCTCGTTGGAACAATTGTGGAATCGGGATCGACATGTCACACTTTCACAATCAACGGTCCTTCATCCCAAACCGTGAATTGCTGTTGCGCCACCTAATCATCATCTTGCCGGGGGGCTACCGGAAACGCGATCGGCCAGCAGGTACCGATAGAGCCTAACAATGAGTGCTTCGCGGTGGGATTCGAGCCAACGCCGATCTTCCGGCCCAAGCACGACGGCCCGGCAAGGGTTGTCCGCGACAACAGACGTCGCTCCGTCGCCCTGCCTTTCGGACGGCCAGACCGGGTCTCCGGGGCCGTATTGGTACAAGCGTGCGCCTTTGCGGTCACAGGCCGAAGCCAGCCCAGAGACCAAGAGTTGGATGCCTTCGACCAGGGCATCCGGTCCTGCCAACGACTCTCCGGCGGCGTATAGTCGGGGCCTTAGCCATGGGTCGAGTTCTTGCACGAGATCCTCGAACTCGATCTGGCGCTCCAGCTGGCGCTCAAGGTCTCCAGAGACACGGTCGAACAGCGCTGAGCGGCGCCCCTTGGCACGTTCCAACTGGTCCTGCCAATAGCCAAGGATCACGTCCTCGCAGAACTCCAGCGCCCCGTCTTCGTTCGGCGCGACGCGCAATCTGGCGTGCAATGCAGGGGGGAGACTGCGCTTTAGTCCTGCCTGTAGCGGTTCGGGAACACCGCTCACGACCAAGTGCAGCCCCGCCGAGTCTGCTGCCGCAAGAAATCGCGACAGGGCGTTGACGGCCGAGATGTCAACACCGGATACGTCCCGAAAGTCCAAAATAAGGCACGCCGGCCGGGGACCCTCGTCAAGGAATCTCCGGAACCGATCGACTAGCGGACCGATTCCGCCGAAGAAGATGTAGCCGCGAAGGCAGTAGCACCGAATCCGGTCTCCGTACTCGAGGAGTATCGCGCGGTCGGGCGCGGGCCTTACCCTGCTGCTCCGGCGTTCAGTGGCGGTGAACTGCGACTTCACCAGTTCCATGCGGCTCAACCGCAGCGCGAAGAGTACCAGCGTGGCGAGCATGCCGACAGCGACACCCCTCACTAGGCCGAAGCCGGCAATCGTTGTAGCAATGAGCAGGATGATGCCGTACTCCGCTCGCGGCAGTGCCTTCCAGTTCCGGACCAGCGCTTGTTCGAGCATCCCGCAACCGGCGAACACCACAATCCCACCGACCAAATACACCGGGATTAGCCCGAGCAGCGCGTCGCCGAGGAATAGCACACCCCCGACTGACAGCGCAGCGACCACTCCGGTCAACGGCGTAGTTGCGCCGAACATCTTGCTGCGCAATGACGCTGGCACTATCAGGTTGACCGCCATCCCGCCACCTAGGCCGGCAACAACGCTCGCGGCGCCTGCGGCCTCAAACTCGCGATCCCAATCCAAGTCCTGCCTAGTCGCGACCTCCAAGCCGGCGACGCTCATGATCACGCAAAAGAGCGCGACCACAACGAGCATCATCATGTCGGGCGTCTGCGCCGCCACGGCTCCCCAATCCACATCGACTAGGTCCGCTGGGAGCAACGGTGGCCATAGCCCACCCTCGGCTGTGCTTGCCAAGAGCAACCCAGCCGACCGCGCCTCGTCTGCCGGCATTCCCAGATAGGCGAAGACGAAGTGGCCGGCACCAATGGCGAGGACAATGCTGGCCGGAGGGATTATCGGGCTGGACCATTTCTTCACCGCAACGTAGAGGCCGATTCCGTACAGCACGCCAGGTGTCCACCGCACTAGCTGTGACCTCTCCGCGAGCGTTGGGAGCGTTTGCCAGGTCAGTTCTGCTCCCATCAGAGACATGGCCGCAAGGCACACCGCCGCGCCGATCCCGGCCACGCAGCCGCTCGCCACCGAGTACGGAATGAAACGCAGGAGGTGTGCCAACCGGAATCTTCCGATCGCGACAGCCACCAGTCCCGCCGCGACCGCGCTGACGATCAGGGTGAAGGCAGTGGTCACGAACAAGGCCCTTCCCTCGGCGGGCAGGGTCGATGCGACTTCAACCATCGCGATGAGCAGGACCGGTGCAAGTCCTCCGACGGCTCCTCGGTACCCGCTTGTAAGGGCGATGAGCAGGCAGCCCGCAAAGTTCCCGAAGAGGATCAGACCGATGCCCTGCGTCGAATAGTCGGCCAGCCTGCCCGAGAACAAGTACGTTGCGAACGCAATCTGAGCAACGACCAGGCCAAGGCCTGCCGTCAGGCCCGCAGAAAGAGCTGGGCCAACCTTAAGGGACTCGAGAGTCGCCGAGAGGGCCGCAAGCGGGCGTCTCAATCCGCGCCTTCCTCCGGAGTTCGTGCGCAATCCCCACCGTGCGACCAAGAGCCGACATTGGCAGCCGCCCGAGTCCGATAGTCAGGACCGAAACGCGGCTTGCGCATAGATCGCCTTTCCGGGAGCTGCCTTGGATCGGAGGGGATGCCCGGTCGGCAGCGATGGCTTTGCGGGGAGACCTTCCCTTGCGCGCATGCCACCCGTGTCCTCCAGACGGGGACACGCCGAACGAATCGCATCGTGGAGTCGCCAAAGACGGTGTCGGCGTTGATGCAGCCCGCCCCTCGGCATTGGATCTCTAGCTAGAGACTCACAAGGGTCGTGTGGCGACTTGGCGCGGGAACATTTGGAACGCGCCGGCGTGTGTTTTCGGTCCAGTGGCATTGAGACCAGAAGCGCCGTCAATCCTGGAGATCCGGTTCCCTCGAAATGAATCAGGCGTACCGCCCAGTCTTCCGTCATGGGCTCGGCGGCGTCCAGATCGTGGCTCCTATGTATCGTTCTGGACCGCTCGCTTCGT
This sequence comes from Bryobacterales bacterium, assembly GCA_022825595.1. Lineage (GTDB taxonomy): Bacteria > Acidobacteriota > Terriglobia > Bryobacterales > UBA6623 > VXMF01. The sequence goes on from JAJDWM010000594.1 coordinate 3,496, forward strand.
CCGTGAAGTAATAGACGGTCACGATCTTGCCGTCCGGGCGCTGCACTGCTCTGGGATACCCAATGTCCCGGCTGGCTCCGTCGTCTCGCAGGACTATGTCCTCGCTCCAAGTGCGCCCATGGTCGTTGCTCAGGCGGGCCCGCATGCTGAAAGGCTCTGCCCTGTACCCGTAAACCAAGCAGATCCGGCCGTCCTCCAGTTGGATCATGGCCGGAGGATTGCCCACGCCGGTGTCGGGCACAGCTTCGCCCAGATACTCCCAGCTGGCCCCGTCATCTGAAGACAGGTAGGCTCCGATCCAGCGTCTTGAGTCATCTCGCATTCGAACGGTTACCAAGATCTCCGACTCGGAGAGGCGCACTGATGCCGGCATGATCGAAAAGCCCTCCGCAGGCTCCGGCCCGATCCACGCCAGACGCGTCCATGTCTTGCCCCCGTCGGTCGTGCGAACGCACAGCGGGCGGCCCTCCCTCTCGTTCGATTTCGCCGCCGTTATGAAGAGCGTGCACTGATCCTTGCTGTCGACGATGTAGTCGGTTCTGGGAGCGATGCCCGGCGCGCCGAAGCTCGGCAGGCGGAACGGCCCGTCCCAAGTACGGCCCCGGTCGTATGAATAGAAAGTGCGGCCGATGCCGGCATGGATGCTATTGGTTCGAACGGTTAGGGCAAAATCCGGGTGAGTGAAGTCGACCCCTCCTTCCGGTTCGCGGAGCTCGGGGAGTGTCACTCCCGGTCGTGTGACGCCGTGCAGGTAGCCCCCTTCCGTCAGGAGATAGCCTTGTGCGCCAGGATCTTCAAGAACCCATGTCTCGCCTCCGTCTAGGCTGCGGGCAAGCATGGCGATCTCGGGCTTCTCCCGGTCAATGTGGTGGCTGAGGCCCGCCTCCTTGTAGTGGCCCTTTCCGAAGCCCACCAAGATCTCGTCTCCCCAACTCCATATGCCGTGATTGGCGGGCCATCCGCCGAACATGTCCTTCTCGAAATAGACCTTGAGATGGCGTGGGCCTTCCGGAGCGGCCGCCTCAGTCGCGGGCCCTTCGCCTCCCGTCGTACAGGCCACGGCCCCCAGCAGAACGGTGATCGCTAGGAATTGGAGAGGGGCGTGTCGGCTCATGAGGGGTCTCTTCGCGGCCCACGGTGTGGGCCGCCGCGTACAGTATCGCAGACGCACGGCTGCCCGGCTAACGGTCCGTCCCGGTTGTTACAATCCGCCCTATGCTCATTCGGACGGGAGTGTTGATGCTCCTACTTGCCGCTGCCTCGCCCGCGGGAACGCGGCTATTGCGGTATCCCGACATTCACGGGGAGCGGGTCGTATTCGTGTATGCCGGCGATCTCTGGACAGCGCCCGACCGCGGAGGTCGGGCCGTCCGCCTGACGGCTCATCCCGGACTGGAGTTGTTCCCTAAGTTCTCCCCGGACGGCAGTTGGATCGCTTTCACCGGACAGTACGACGGTGATGAGCAGGTCTACGTCGTTCTGGCAGACGGTGGCGAGCCCAAACAGCTGACTTTCTATCCCGCCCGCGGGCCGCTTGCGCCACGCTGGGGCTACGACAACATCGTCTACGGCTGGACTCCGGACGGCAAGTCCGTCCTGTTCCGATCGACCCGCGACTACTGGGGCCAGAAGGACGGCCGGCTATACACTGTTCCGCTCAAAGGGGGACTGCCAACCGCTCTGCCGATGCCGGTGTCTGGAGCAGGCGCTATCTCCGGGGATGGTCTGCTGGTCGCCTACTCTCCGCTATTCCGGGACTTTCGTGCGTGGAAGCGCTATCAGGGCGGATGGGCACAGGATCTGTACCTGTTCGACTTGGGCTCGGGCGAGGTCAATCAGATCACCAGCCACGTTCGCTCGGAACGTGACCCGATGTGGATCGCGGGCGATGTGTACTTCGCCTCAGATCGGGATGGAACTCTGAATCTCTACCGGCACCGCGTCAAGTCGGGACGTGTCGACCAGATGACGAAGGAAGCCGTATGGGACGTGCGCTGGCCATCGACAGACTCGCGCCGGAGGATCGTCTACGAGCTCAATGGGGAACTCCAAGTGCTCGACGTCAAGTCCGGCAATGCACGCCCGATTTCCATCACCGTGCCCAGCGACGGAATTGCGAGTCGACCGCGTCGCGTCTCGGCGGCGTCGAATGTCGAGTCATACGCCCTCAGTCCAAAGGCTGAGCGGGCTGTCTTCAGCGCTCGGGGCGACATCTTCACCGTTCCGGCCGAGAAGGGCCCGACGCGCAATCTGACCAAATCCTCCGATGCTCACGATCGGCTGCCCAGCTGGTCTCCCGACGGTACGCGGATCGCCTTTGTCTCGGACATGTCGGGCGAGCAGCAAGTCCATGTGATGGACCAGTTCGGCCAGGACGCCAGACAGCTGACGCAGCGGACGGACGGACGGCTGTACCAGCTCCGGTGGTCTCCGGACTCTGGGCGCATCGCCTATTCGGACCAGAAGGGAAAGGCCTACTTGCTGGACGTGGAGACCGGAGAATCTGTGGAGATCGCCGATGAGTCCCGGGGTCGCATCACCGACTACCGCTGGTCGCCACGAGGCAGGTATCTCGCCTTCACGGTCAGCGTGGCGTCTCGGGTCAACTCGATCTTCATCTGGGACTCGGAAGAAGAGCGACTCCACCAAGTGGGTGGGGACCTCTTCGACGAGTTCAACCCCGTTTGGGGCTCCAAGGGCGAGTTTCTTTACTTCTTGAGCGACCGGGAGTTCTCGCCCCAGATTTCGAGGGCCGAGTGGAACTTCGCCACAAACCGCCAGACGGGCGTGTTTGCACTCGCCCTCAGCCGGGACATCCCGCACCCGTTCCCCCCGGAGAGCGACGAGGCCGAGGTGGACGACGACAAGGGCGATGACTCCAAGGGCAAAGAAGGTTCAGCCCCGAACGGGGACGGGCCAGAAGAGGGCGGGGAATCCGGCGCGGAGCCCATTCGGATCGACTTCGAGGGACTTGCAAGCCGCGTGGCTAGGGTGCCCGTCCCTCCCGACAACTACGGTTCGCTGACGGCGCTTGACGGATCGCTGCTGATCGGGCGGGGCCAGCCCTTCTACTATGGCCGCGACTCCGAGATTGACGCCGAGATCCGCATCTTCGACCTTGACGAGAGGGAACTCAAGACGGTCACCAAGGCACGCGGCTTCGCAATCTCCCGCGACGGCAAGCGGATCCTTGTGCGGCAGCAAGGCGCATACAAGTTGTACGAGGTCAAGGCGGACTCCAAGGATCCAAAGACGCTGAAGACTTCGGGAATGCGGCTGGATCTGGTGCCGACGGAGGAATGGGAAACGATCTTCAGCGAGGTCTGGCGTCGGTACCGGGACTTCTTCTACGTCGAGAACATGCACGGATACGACTGGGAGGCGCTCCGGGAACGGTACCGCCCGTGGCTCGCCGACGTCCGCCACCGTTCGGACCTCAACTATGTGATCGGGGAGATGATCGCAGAACTGAACGTCGGCCACGCATATATCTCAGGCGGGGACTATGAGGCGCCTCCGCGCCCCGATGTGGCCCTGCCGGGCGCCGATTTCGAGCTTGATGAAGACAGTGGCCGCTACCGCATTGCCCGCATTCTCCGGGGCCACAACGAGGAGGACGAGTATCGCTCCCCGCTCACTGAGATCGGCGTGGACGCCCGCGCCGGCGACTACGTTATTGCGATTGACGGCGAGGATCTGCGGGCCGGCACGAATCCCTACCGCCTCTTGCGGCACAAGGCTTCACGCCCAGTCGAGCTCACTCTGAGCGACGCGGCATCCGGTGAAGGGTCCCGCACAGTGAGCTACCAGCCGATCACTGACGAGTCCAAGCTGCGGTACCTGTCTTGGGTAGAGTCCAACCGGGAGGCCGTCGCAGAGGCCACAGACGGGCGCGTCGGCTACCTGCACGTCCCCGACATGAGCTCCGCCGGAATCAGCGAGTTCATCAAGTGGTACTACCCGCAGATGCGCAAGGAGGGACTGATCGTGGACGTGCGCGGCAATGGCGGGGGAAATGTCTCCCAGATGCTCATCGAGCGCCTCAGCCGCAAGCTCCTCGGTACAAGGTTTTCGCGCAACTCGGAGGACTTCCGGACCTACCCAAATGAGGTCTTCCTCGGACACATGGTGTGCCTTGTCAGCGAGAACTCGGCCTCGGACGGAGACATCTTCGCCGCGCGGTTCAAGCAGGCCGGCCTTGGCCCCCTAATCGGCAAGCGATCTTGGGGCGGAGTCATCGGCATCACTTCGCACGGGCCGCTGATGGACGGGGGCGATGTGCGCGTACCGGAGTTTGCAACCAACGACATCGACGGCTCGTGGATCATCGAGGGACACGGCGTAGATCCCGACATAGTGGTCGAGAACGATCCGGCGTCCCTGCTCGCTGGCCGGGATCCGCAGCTGGATCGGGGAATCGAGGAGGTGATGCGTAGGATCCGGGAGGATCCTCCAATGCGGCCAACCCGGCCTCCCGACCCAGTCCGGACACGCTGAGACGGAGGCCCGTCAGTAAACGGGCGTGCCGTAGGGTACGGGAGTCTCGACGCGCTGGATCTCGCTCACCCGCGAGATCTTCCAGTCCTTGTCTTGCCTCTGCAGGTAGAAGTGCTGCACTTCATTGCGGTCTGCATAGACATACTCCACGCGGACCCGCGCCTCGGACCCCGACTCGTCCGGGGCGTTCATGGCGATTCCCTTAATGTCGCGGTTGCGCTCTCGGAGGAAGTCGGAGAAGCGCTCCGTCCCCATCTCTTCCATGCTTTGGCGCAGCGTCCGCTCCAGCTGCCCGGAATAGCAGTCCAGGTAATCGCCGACGCTTCCGATCCGTGCGGCGTCCAACATGTCGTAGATGACGTCCCGCGGCTCGGCAGGCTTGCCCGGAGCGCCGATCCCCAAGAATTCTCCGCCGTAGGAAACTCTCGGCTTGAAGCGCTCGAATCCCCCCTGAAACCAAGCGATCGTCAGCAAGCCCGCTGCGATCACCGCGACGGTAAGCGCTTGAGCCTTTGCGTCCTTGCTCACGGCAATGCGGAACGCCCAGACCCTTGGCGCCGGACTAGGTTCAGGTCCAAGTTCCCGCCCTCGTCCACGATCGTCTTCTTCAGCCGCGGGAGGATCTCTTCCATAGCCTCGAGCAGCAGCCTGCTCCGGGTTACGTCGGGGTTTCTGCGGTACTCCACGGCGAGGCGGTCGAATCGCGCCGCGTCGCCCCTCGCCTCTTGGATGCGGCGCTCCCGGTATCCCTGAGATGCCAGCAGCATTTGCTGCGCCTGACCTCGCGCGCGCGGCAGGACATCATTGGCATAGCCCTCAGCCTCGTTGACGATGCGAGCCGAGTCCGCCCGCGCCGACGCCACATCCCGAAAGGCGTCGGCTGCCTCAGGCGGCGGTGCCACGGAGCGGATGTTGACCGTCGAGATGGCGACCCCCAAGCCGTGGCGGTCCACCAGATCCTGGGCTGTGCTGCGGACGGCCTCTTGGATGGCGATCTTCTCCGTGGTTAGCACGTCGTCCACGGCCCGCGTCGAGACCTGTCGCTCGAGCGCGGCCTCAACGGCATTGGCAACGGCGAGGTCCGGATTGGAGGCCCGGAACAGGTAGCTGGCCGGTTCGGCGATGCTGTACTGCACAACCGCGCGGACGTTTAGGATGTTCTGATCGCCGCTGAGGAACTGGGACAGCAGCGGGTCCGCCGGTAGGGCATTGGCCTCGTCGGCCAGCTCGCCGCCGATGAAGGCTCGCTTGAGCTCGCGGACCTTGAGCTTGTGAACCTCGCCTACGGGCCACGGCCAGTGCCAGCCCACTCCCGGGGTCACCTGGTCGTCGGCGATCGCCCCAAACGTGGTCAGTACTGCCTGTTCCTCGGTCGGGACAAAATAAAGTCCGAGAACGGCCCAAACGGCCACCGCCGCGCCACCGTAGTGCCGCTTGGTCAACCCGCTCCAAGGCCGGCCGGATGATTCGCTGGCCTCACGCACTCTCGAAGGTGCCGTTTGCGTTGGCGGCTGCCCGTGCTCGTGCATTTCTTCGCCTACTGCCCCCTAGTGAGCAGCCGCAGCAGTTCCGAGTCTGCGCTGAGGATGACCGTTGTGTCCTCATCAAGAGCCTTACGGTAAGTCTCCAAGGTGCGCGTGAGCTTGTACAGCGACTGGTTTCGGGAATAGGCCGCGCCGTAGACCCGTGCAGCCTCAGCGTCGCCCTCTCCCTTGGTGGTTTCGGCCTCCCTGTAGGCCTTGGCCAAGATTTCCTCCCGCTGCCGGTCGGCCTCGGCGCGGATGCGCAAGGCTTCTTCCTCTCCCTCGGCCCGGTACTGGCGGGCGATGCGTTCGCGCTCGGCCCGCATGCGGGCATATACGCTTTGCTTGTTCTGCTCTGGGAGGTTGAGCCGCTTGAGCCGCACATCCGCCACCCGGATGCCGTACTGATCGAGGGCGGCCGTGCCGCTGCGCTCGGCCAGCCGGTCCAAGACCTGGTCGGTCTTGACTCTCATCGGCGATGTGGACACGATCTCCTCCAAGTCCAGCCCCGCAATCGTGGCGGCAAGCCCCGCCCAGACTAGGTCGTGCAAGCGCATCTCCGCGGCCCGCTCGTTGCCCACAGACTGCACGAAGGCCTGCGGGTCCGCGATCTGCCAGAGGGCGTAAGTGTCGATGCTGAGATTCTTCTTGTCCTTCGTCAGAAACTCGGAGCGCGGCGGGTTGTATACGCGCAAGCGCCTGTCGAAAAAGCGGACCTGATGCAGGATCGGGACCTTGAAGCTCAGCCCGGCCTCCGTCACGGTCCGGATGGGCTTACCCCACTGCGTGACGAGCGCGAACTCGGTCTCGCGCACCGTGAAGATCCCTGACCAAGCCAGAACCAGACCGGCTAGGATCGCGAGTTTGCGCCGATGGCGATCCAGCATCCCGTGCCAGTGCAGCTTGCGGAAATGGCGGTGGCCATGGCTGTGCGAGTGACCGTGGTCGTGGTCATGGTCGTGGTGGTGGTCGGCGTGACCATGGTGGTGATGTGTGTGACTGTGGTCGTGCATCGTTATTCCCCGAGCTGGGTCGGCTGGAACGGAGGCGGAGGCTGCTGCATCTGGGAGCTCGGCGGTGCCACCAGCACGCCGTCCTCCATTGTCCAGAGCGTGCGCCGGCCGCCCGACGAGTCGATGATCAGCTTGTTGCGGCCCGGCAAGACTTCATCCATCGTCTCCAGGTAGAGCCTTGTTGAGGTGACTTCAGGAGCGCTGCGGTGGGCAGACTCCAGTTTCGAGAATCGTGCCGCGTCACCCTCGGCGCGGTCGCTACGGCTGGTCCGGTATCCCTTGGCCTCCTGCACCAGTGCGGCTGCCCGCCCGCGGGCAAGGGCCACCTGCTCGTTGGCATAGCCCTCGGCCTCGTTGATCATGCGGACCTTTTCTTCGAGCGCGCCGGCAACCTCCCTAAACGCGTCCACAACCTCGACCGAGGGATGCATATCCTGAAACCGGATCTGCAGCACGCGCGCACCGGTGGCGTGCAGATCCATCTGCTCACGCAGAAGCAGAGTCGCCTGCTCCTCGGCCTGCCTCCGCCCTGTCGTCAGGAGGGAGTCCAAGGAGACCGAGTTGACGACGCTGCGGATCGCTGCTTCGGAAGCTGCCCGGATTAGGGACTCCGCGTCCACCTGCTGGAACAGGTAGTCGTCCGCCCTCTCGATGTCGTAGTGCACGACGGCGGTCATCTCGATCATGTTCTGGTCGCCGGTCAGCATGAGCGTCTCCTCGTCTTCGATCTGGATTCGCCCGTCGCGATGTTGGATGTTCCACTCGTAGGACGGCGGCTCGCTGAAGGCGAGCTCGTCAGAGGTCCGAAAACCGATCTCAATGGACCGAACCTGCCTCGCCTGAACTCGGGTCAGGCGGTCGATGGGCCACGGCAGCTTCAGGTGCAGACCAGGTTCGCGATTGGGAAGGACGCGCCGCCCGAACCGTTCAACCACACCCACCTCCTCCGTGCGGATCATGAACACCGAGCTGGCAAGCCAGATTGCCAGCCCAAGGCCGGTCGCCGGTCTGGCGAGCTGGCGGCGGCTTTGGACAATCCAGGCGAAACCTCCGGCCGGATCGATCCGGCGCAGCAGCCCGGAGATGGTTTCCCATGTGGCGCCGAGCCCCATGTGCTCTTGGAGACGCTCCAAGCGGGTGCGGTGGCCGGCAGGTCGCTCGATGCGGAGCAGACGAACCGAGTTGAGCATCACGAATAGGGAAGAGATTTGATGCACACCGGCCGCCAGCGCCGGCCCCATCCAGCCCTTGCCGGCAACGTACACGGCGACCACGTTGACGACGCCCGCGAACAGAATGATGTTCTGCCAGACGGTCGCCACCGCGTTGCGAGAGACCCCGAAGAGCCGTGGCAGCTTCCCGATCTCGCGGTTGAGGTCCACCACGTCGGCTGCCTCGGCCGCAATGTCCGCGCCCGATCCGGACACGGCGACACCCACGTCCGCCGCGGCCAGCGCCGGGGCGTCGTTGACGCCGTCACCAACCATGGCGACCTTTCGGCCTTGGACCTGCAGCTGCTTAATGCGGTCCAACTTCTGTTCGGGGAGCAGCTCGGCTTCAACGTGCGAAATGCCGATGACCCGGGCCATTGCGTCCGCGGCCTTGCGGCGATCCCCGGTGAGCAGGATCACGTTGGGGATCCCGAGCTCCTCGATTGCGTGGATAGCATCGTGCGCTCCGCTGCGGGGCGTGTCCCGCAGCAGGATCGCGCCTGCCAGGTCCGGGCCGTTCGCCACCAATACGGCGGTGGCCCCTTGGCGGTCGGCCGAGGCAAGGTACTCTTCCATTCCGGAAATGCCGTGATCGCGAAGGAAGGCTTCGTTGCCCGCCCTCACAGTCAGCCCGAGATGCGTGCATTGGGCGCCGCGTCCCGGCACGATCTGAGCGTCTTGGACCTCTCCGACATGAAGGCCGCGCTCCTCGGCCTCTGCCGACACGACCTTGGCAAGGGGGTGGTCAGAGCTTGCTTCGGCCGTTGCACCGAGGCGCAGGACTTCCCGCTCGGTGAAACCTTCGGCGGTCAGCACTTCGATGATCTCGAACTGGCCTGTCGTCAGCGTTCCCGTCTTGTCGAACACTACCGTGTCGATCTCGGCCGCGGTCTGGACCACCTGACCGCCTCTCGCAAGCAGGCCGCGTCGTGCCAATCCGCCGATGGCGGCCACCATGGCGGCCGGGGTCGCGAGGATCAGGGCGCAGGGACAGCCCACGATCAGCACTGCGACGGCTCGGCGTACGCGTTCGGACGTATCGACGTCGGAAGAAAGCAGGTAGACGGCCCCTGCTGCCAGCAGGATGGCTGGCAGGAAGTAGCGTGCGTAGCGGTCGGCGACCCTCACGACAGGTGCCGTCCGGTGGTCGCGCGCTTCCTCTACGAGCTGGATGAGCCTTGAGAGGGTGGACTCCTCGCCGGCATGGGTGACCCGCACGTGCAGCAGGCCGTGCCCATTGAGCGTTCCCGAGAACACCTCGTCCCCGAGGCCCTTGTCGCGGGGCACCGACTCGCCAGTGATCGGGCTCTCATCCACGGACGACTCGCCCAGCTGGACAATGCCGTCGGCGGCGATCCGCTCGCCGGCTCGCACGACGATCACGTCTCCGGGCAGGAGGTCTTCCACGTGGACCTCCACCTCCGCTCCGTCCCGCACCACGCGCGCTGAGTGCGGCAGCTGATCCACAAAACGGTGAATCGCGCGTTCCGTCCGTCCGGCGGCCCAAGCTTCCAGTCCTTCGCCCAGCAGCATGATGAACATCGCTTCCGCAGCGGCAAGGTATTCGCCAATCGCTAGGGCCGCCATTGCGGCAATCACTATGGCTAGATCTGCCGAGATCTTGCGGTCCAGCAGCTCGGCAATGGCCCGGTAGAAGGTCTTGTAGCCCGCCAGAATCGCGAGAAAGATCGCTGTGTCGATCCCTAGGATCGAATCGAAGATGCCGAACAGGTTCAGCAGCAGCAGTACACCGACAAAGACGGTGAATCCGACGTACTTGATCTGCTCTCGCCGATCCCGATTGATCGCGTGGTCTTCGGAGACGACGTGCACAGGTAGACAAAGATAGCAAAGAGGACGGGCTCCCTAGGCCCGGGCTTGAGGTCCCCGGAGGGAGGCATACCGGGCTTGGGTGTGCCTTGCGGCAACCGCGGGGGCCGTGCCACTAAGGAGTTCCGGTTCGCGGAAATGCGAGCCCTCCGGACACGCCCGGAGACTCCAGCCTCGCTCGCCCGGGTCTCCGGCGAGGGCCGAGAGCGGCGGTCCCTGTAGCGCGGTTTTAGCGAAGAAAGGTTGTACAATCGGCCATTATGCCCGCCCGGAGCTACGCCGCAGGTCCCTCTGTGCCGCTCATCGAGCGGACGATGGGCGAGGTGCTCAAGTCCTCCGTTGCCAAGCATCCGGACAAGGATGCGGTGGTTTCGCACCATCAGGACCTGCGCCTCTCTTACGTTGGGCTGAACACGATGGTGGACCGCACCGCTGCCGGCCTCTGGGGCCTCGGAATCAGGCCGGGGGATCGCGTCGGAATGTGGGCGTCCAGCTGTGTTGAGTGGGTCTATCTGCAGTTCGCCACCGCGCGGATTGGTGCCGTGCTGGTGAACGTGAACCCGGCGTACCGTGCCCGCGACCTTGCCTACATCCTCCGGAGGTCGCGCATGAAGGCCATATTCCTCCACGAGGAGGACCGCTGGGTCAACTACTCCA
>JAJDWM010000401.1 GCA_022825595.1 Bryobacterales bacterium
TTCGGCCCAGACGCACTTCGTGGCCCTTCGACAACACGGCTGCGGTTGTGAGGTGGGTCAGGATGAGCCGCGGATGGATGCCGCAAGGCAGGGGCCCATCGTCCATGCTGCGGAGCCAGAGAAACTCCCTGCCGTTCCTGCGGATGAAGCTGGCTCCCGCGCTGGAGTGGGGAATGGTGGCCTTGACGAACGCCACCGGCAGGAAGAGGGGTCGCGATGTTGGGTGCACCTTTGCCTCCGCAGAGGCTTGGTGGCGCAGGACAAGTGCCGCCCCGGGACAATTGCGGCAAGTATGTACCTACTAGAAGCAGTAGGGGTCGCATTCGGCTGGGTTTGCGGTCCGTTTGAGTATACCCGCCGCCTTGACGGTCGCGGACCTACTCGCCCGCCTCGTCCCCCATTTCTGGAACATGCCGTACGACCGCGCCGGTGAATTCGACGGCTCCGTCCCGCTGGCTGATTCCCCCTTCTGGCATTGCGGCTCCGTCGTGTCCCCGGAAGAAGAGCGGCAGCCCCTCGGCCATGTTGATGGGGTATTCGGAGGGGTCCTGACGCTGGTGGTGGATGTGGATGTGCGGCTCGCTGGTGTTCCCCGAATTGCCGCACTCCCCGAGCAGCTGGCCCTCTTCGACTCTGTCTCCGGCTGCAACCGCCAAGCTGTGCTGTTTGAGATGGGCCAGCAGCAGAAAGGTTCCCGTGTCCAACTCCAGCACGACCGAGTTCCCCGCCGGTTCGTCGAATACCAGGCTCGGCTTGCCGGGGACCTGGTCGGAAAGGCCGTCGCGTGCGCGGCGCACGATCGATGCCACCGGTGCGAGCACCGGCGTTCCATAGCAGCCGAAGGCCTCAAGTTCGGAAGAGCCGTGGCCGGCTGGCTCGATCACCAGGTCATAGGCCCACCGCTGGTCCGGTGTAAGTGCGTGGTAATTGGTGGCCAGCCGGTCCCCGCCCCATGCAACGCGCAGGAGATGGTCCGACGGAAGCCGGACAGAGGCGGTCGGACTGGAAGTGTCGACGTCGTACGGGAATGCGATAGGGAGCACCCCGAACATCCACAACGCCGGCCACAGGGCGATCAGGCCTACGGCCAGAGTGGCCTGCATGGGGCGGCTGAAGCGACGTTTCCAAACACCCCACACGAGCAAGGCCAGTAGCGCGAGCGGAGCCAAGATCTGACCGATTGAGACGAGCGCGATCCATGCAATGACAGCGCTGTACCCGCTGCCTGAGAGGAAGACCGGCCAGAGTGCGACCAGCGCAACGGCGAGCGTGACCGGTGGCACCCACCTCAGCACTCCGCGAAGCCGACTCATCGGGCCCATTCTGCCAGACCGCAGTGCTTGGCCGGCATCCGCCCATGCCTGCCGCCCGCTCCTGTAGGATGAGTGTGCCACGGCCCGGCCGAACCGCATCGCCGCCCGACCGGCTTTCCCGGCGGGCCATGTGGCGGGACTAGCGATGGCGCAGCGGCAAGAGCCCGACGTATTGGTCGTCGGAAGCGGCGCTTCCGGCGGAATGGCCGCATGGAACTTGGCCCGTAAGGGGATCAAGGTCCTGCTGCTCGATGCCGGGGGGAGATTCCCGCGGGCGGACTTCTGGACGCACGTGAAGGTTTGGGAGCGGCGCGAGCGCAGGCGGCGCGGCGAGCGCCCGCCGCCTTTCTTCTTGGATCCTGTCGAGCAGCCCTACGACAGCGTTCCCGCTCGCCCGTTCTCGCTGACCCGCGTCTGGGGCATCGGCGGCAAGACGAACGTCTGGGGGCGCCTCTCGCTGCGCTATTCGGACCTGAACCTGGCCGAGCCTGCCCGCGACGGATGGGAGATTCCGTGGCCGCTGGCCTACGCCGACCTTGCGCCCTACTACGACCGCGTTGAACGCCTTATCGGGGTTTGCGGCGGCAGCGAAGACCTACCTTGGCTTCCCGGGAGCCGCTACTACCAGCCCCCGCCAGCTGCGCGCTGCGGCGAGCGGCTGATCGCCATGGCTGCGGCCGGGGCAGGGCGTCCGGCCGTCCCCACGAGGCTGGCCGTGCGCACCGAGCACACCGGAGGCGTCCCCAAGTGCCACTACTGCGGTGCGTGCGGCGAGGGTTGCGACACGGCGAGCTTCTTCAACTCCGCGGATCACCTGATTCCCCCGGCGCTTGCCACCGGAAACCTCGAGATCGTCGAGAACGCGGTGGTCTCGAGAATCTTCGTGGATGACGAGGGGCGTGCCAGCGCTGTACAGTACTTCGAGCGCACGTCTGGAGAGGAGCGTGTCGTCCCAGCGCGCAGGGTCGTCTTGGGAGCTGGGTGTGTGGACTCCACCCGCATCCTGCTCAACTCGACGTCGCGCCACTTCCCCACGGGGCTGGGCGACGCTTCTGGCACGCTGGGGCGCTATCTGTGCGAGCAGGTCCGCATCAACGTGCACGGCTTCGCGCCCCAACTCTACGGCGCACCCGCCTCGAACGACGACGGCATCAGCGGGGGCCACATCTACTTCCCGAGGAACGACGATCCGGCAGTCGAGCGCGACTACATGAGGGGCTTCGGCATAGAGCTGTGGGACATCGGCTGCCAGCCGAACGCCTCGTATGCGAAACGCATGGCTGGCTTTGGCGCGAGCTTCAAGCGCGCCGTGAAGGAGCGCTACCCGGCGCGAATTGAGCTCCACCCGTTCGGCGAGGTCCTGCCGCAGGCGTCAAACCGAATCACGGTGGACCCGTCCCGGACCGACCGCTACGGCGTGCCGGTCGCACACATCGACTACGACATCGGGGACAACGAGCGCCGCATGGTCGCTGTCATGTACGACAAGGTCGAAGAGATCCTGCACGCCATGCGGGCGGAGGTATTGCCGTACAAGCGCGGCGAGACGGACGCTTTCGGCAGCGCCATCCACGAGCACGGGACGTGTCGCATGGGAGAGGATCCCGCGCGGTCCATGCTGGACTCGTTCAACCGCATGCACGAAGTGCCCAACGTGCTGGTAGTGGACGGCTCCGCGTTTCCAACCGCGTCAGAGAAGAACCCGACGCTGACCATTCTGGCCCTCAGCTGGAGGGCCACCGACAGGCTGGCGGAGAGCATGCG
>JAJDWM010000093.1 GCA_022825595.1 Bryobacterales bacterium
CTGTCGCGCGCCATGGACGCTCCCGTGTTGGACGGCCCTCTTGCCGCGCTGCGCGACGAGATCGTCGCCTGCCGCCGCTGCGCACGGCTCACAGCCCACTGTCAGGCGGTCGCCGCGACGAAGCGGAGGGCCTACCGGGACTGGGACTACTGGGGCAGGCCCGTCCCGTCCTTCGGGGATCCGGCTGCGCGCCTCCTGCTGGTAGGCTTGGCACCCGCCGCCCACGGGGCGAATCGCACAGGTCGCGTCTTTACAGGAGACCGGTCCGGCGACTTCCTTTACCGAGCACTGCATGAGGCCGGTCTTGCTTCCCAGCCCAGTTCCGTTCATCGAGGTGACGGCTTGGTCCTGCGGGACTGCTACATCTGCTGTGCCGTGCGCTGCGCACCGCCCCAGAACCGGCCGTCGAGCGCGGAGTTGCAGGCATGCATCCCGTTTCTCGTGCGCGAACTGGAACTGCTCCCTCGCCTAGGTGTGGCGGTCACGCTCGGCCATTTCGCGCACAGAGCGCTGCTGGCGGCGCTGCGCGCGCGGGGCCGCACACTTCGTCCTGCCGCGTACCCGTTTGCCCACGGCCGGCACTACCGCTTGCGTGGCGGCATGCCGGACGTCGTTTGCAGCTACCACCCAAGCCCGTTGAACACGCAGACGGGAAGGCTAACCATGCCAATGATGCTGGCCGTCCTCGGGACTGCTCTTGGCACTCTCTAGGCGGCGGACGGCGCTCTCCTTACATCAGATGGGCAAAGAAAATATTTTTTTACAAAGGTGCAACCACCGAGCGGTTGCAATCATCTATAATGTGTTGGTTCGGCGGTGCGTTCCGAGCGCACCTGGGTCGGCGGGCTCCGATCCAACTGTCAGCAACCGCGCTCAAGACCGCCCCCAAGGAGACAACACTATGCTTATGCAAGACAAGCTATCTGTGCGCCAGCAGCTATTGGCCAAGCTCGATGAGCTCGACAGGCGTGACGGCCGTGACGAGTTGATCCGCGAGCGCTGCAACGATCCGATGGACCAGGTGCAGACCCGCTTCGAGATGGACATGGCGATCAGCGTCATCAACACGGACTTCCAGACTCGTCGGAAGGTCGCGAAGGCGCTGAAGCTGCTCGAGATCGACGAGTACGGCATCTGCCAGGACTGTGGCGCCGAGATCAACCCGAAGCGGCTCGACGCTATCCCCTGGACGACTCTGTGCGTCTACTGCCAGGAAGAGTACGACTCTTCCCGCATGGTCGGTCCCAAGCGGTACCGCAGGGCAGCCTAACGACGGGGCCGGCGGGGCGCAGCACTGCCCCGCTGGCCCGTCCCTTGCCTGTCCTCAGTCCGGCACATCGGGCGGCAGCCCGAAGTCGGTCGCGTTCTTGGCGGCCGGGACGAACACGAGCTGGAGCCTTCCGGGAGGCGTGTCACGGGAGGCGTCCTCACGGGCGAATTGCCGTGCCGGCACGGTCGGCGCTGCGCGCGGCGGCGACCGTGCGCTCGTTGTCGCCGAGGAACACGAGGGCCGCCACAGGCGACAGCACACCGCGCCGATTGACGGTATTCGATTCGCCGGGCCGGTGCTCGCAAGCGATGCGTCCGGTGGCTGTATTGACAGCTCTCCGGTTCGTTCGCCGGGCTATTCTGGCTGGGCCTGCGCGGCTCCGTCGTCGTAGGTGCTGCTTGGCTGCCGCGTGTTCTCGCTTTGGCCAGAGACTTGGCAGGGCGCAGACGCCAGCCTGGAGTACAGGCCAGAGCTCGGTCGACGGCCTTCGGTCATATTCCTGCCGGCTGGCGTCCTTGTGGTGTGGGGCGCGTGCGCGCCGCTGAGATCAGGCGAGTAGTAGACGTGGACGCTCGCGGTTGCGGTCGCTGCGACGGTCTAGGCTCCGGCGGTGGTGCGCGACCGCAACCATGGAGACCTAGCCAAAGTAGGAGGGCTCGTTCCCGGGCCTCCACTTGATGTTGCAGCCGGCGCTTGGCACCTGCGAATCCGTCGGCGCTTTGCCGGCCAGTACTGCGTCGATTGCCGACCGCAAGTCCCGACCGTCGACCGGCATTCCATTCCCGGGCCGACTGGCGTCAAGCCGTCCCCTGTAGGCCAGCCGGCGGGACGCGTCGAACAGGAAGAAGTCGGGCGTGCAAGCCGCCGTGTAGCTCTTGGCAACATCTTGGGACTCGTCGTAGAGGTACGGGAACGAGAAACCGAGCCTGTCGGCCATGGCCTTGAGCTTGTCCGGTGCGTCTTCTGGGTGCGTCCAAGTGCTGTTGGAGGAAATCGCTGCGATGCCGAGCTGGCCACCGCCGCCATAGTCCTGGCCGAGCCGGGCCAGTTCCTTCTCAACGTGGATCACGAACGGGCAGTGGGCACAGATGAACATGACCAGCAGGCCGTCCCTGCCCTCCGCGATCTGGTCAAGCCCCAGTTTCTCGCCGCTAACGGTGTCGGGCAGTTCAAAGTCTGGCGCTGGGGTGCCCAGCGGGAGCATCGTCGATTCAGTCAGAGCCACAACGTGGATTATAGAGCCTGCCCCTCGACGATTCGGGCACGATACTCCCGCCGCTCTTTGGCAGCGCTCGATCCCCCACCCAAGAAGAGGCTCGCTGTTAGGAAACCCAGCTTGATGGAGCGGTCACCGGTGAATGCGGCCCTCAGGACTCACCTGGTCGACGCTCTTGCCGACGACGAGCCAGACCGCAGTGCCTTGGCTTCGTCCCCATGCCCAGTTGGGCACGCCCGAGCGCCCCCATGTCTCGCCAGCGAGGACCGGCCAGAGTGAGCGCGTCCGTGCTCCCAAAAGGTCCCGCTGCCAGTCCACTTGACACTAGACCGATGCCAAGGCGTGGTAGCAATTCGCCAACTGACCATCGTCACTCTCACACTTGGGCGGGCTCCGTGGGCTCTGCTCCGATGGGTCGTCCGACGGCCAAGGCAAACTCCGGCCGGTTAGAGGGACGGTCGCCGGTGCCGGCAGGAGCACACTAGGCTCAATCCGCGGTTGACGTCGGCAGGATCGATGGGGTATAATTCACAAACAGGATAAGCACATGCTGACACAGAAACATGAAATCTGTATGGAATCTTCACTTAGACCAATGCAACGAGGGAGAGAAGGTAGGTCTGGCGGCAGTTCCGTGACCAGAACTGCCATCACCAATGACGCCGTGCAGAAGCCCGCGCTGTCGGGCGGCGATCGGACAAGAGAAGAGTCGGTTATTCTCGAGTGTTAACTCAACGACTACACTACAGCGCTAGAGTGGATGCCCTTCAGGTTGGACCCTAAAAGCGCCTTTGCCGGTACGGGAGAAGTTCTAATCCCCACAGCCGGCCAAGACCATGAACAGTTAGTCACTGGAACGCTCAAGGTGTTTTGGATCTGCGAAGAGGATGGATAGATACTTGTTGGCGGACTTCGGAGCATGACGCACGCCTCCCGAATAGAATGGACCGAGCGAACTTGGAA
>JAJDWM010000127.1 GCA_022825595.1 Bryobacterales bacterium
ACCCGCGGCCAAGCGGGGCAGGTCAACGTGTCCGTCGGCGACCCTGTCGCCGATGTCCAATCCCTCCAGCAGCGAACGGGTCATCAGGTGAACATGTGCGTCCATGACGAACGACGTGCTGTGTAAGTCGTGCTGTGCAGAACCAAGCGGCGACAACCAAGTCGAAGCGGCAATCACAAACGCAGAGGACCTGATCATCTGGCAGCGCGGTCGGGTCTGGGGCGCGAGATCACACCAATCCGTCAACCGCTGGACGATATTATCGTGGCACGGTCGCCCGTGTTTCAGAGCGGCGGCAACGCCGGGACTCGACGCCGAAGCAGTTCAGGGAGCCAAGCTACGGCCTCGCTGACTCCCGACAGAGTGCATTGCGTGCTCTCACGCTGGTTCGGCAGCCCGCCATGGGCTCGGACTTCGGAAGCCACATGAAATGCCGCTGCCGGCTTCACCACGATGACTTGCTACCGCTGCGGCTCTTACGCTAGTTAGCTGGCCCAGACTGAAAGGTGGGTAGTGCTCACTGTTGCGTAGCGCGAAACCCGGATCTCGCCGGTTCGGACCACCGACTGCCAGCACTGCCGTCTTTCCCTGTTCGAGATACCGAATGCCAGCGTGCCTGGCCGGCGACGCAGTTCGCTTTGCGTCGTGCAGCAGTCTCATCCGCGCTTGGATCCGCGCGTGCTTGCCTTAGAGGCTTTCGCTCTTGCCGCGGATCTCGGCATCGATTTCGTCGCCGCCACAGGTTGCCCGGCCGTTGAACGCAACCAAGCCTGTCCGCCGAGTACAAAAAGTGCTCGACTCGTGCAGGTCTCCACCGACAGCGATGCCAGGCGCCGGTCACCGGCCGTTCAGATGTTCTTCTGCGACCGCGAGGGGCGGGCCGACCCGCGCCACTCGTGACGTGTAGCGACGAACTCCGCTGTGAAATACTCCGCCATATCGACCTTGCCTTCGATCCGGTCACCTCGCACAGTGCCATCGAAGGAGAACCCTAGAACAGCGCCTTTCCAGTAGTGCCGACTCGACAGCTGCGATTGATTGCCTTTGATCCAGCCGGTCGAGTCACCGCCGATTCGATTGCCCTGGTGTGAACGTCTCCGATCGTCCATGAACTGCTTGATATAGAAAAGCTGGTGGGCGGGCGAGCCGGAAATGTGGATTTGGACGCCCCAAGCACCGTCGACCTGCGATGGGACGTTGCTTGCATTCGCGACCGGGCGAGCGGGCGGGTTCGCAAGCTTCCGACACAAGGCTTCGGCAACCACCATCGCGTCGCCCGGAGACGTGCGCGATGGCATCACCGATACCGTGGAACGGTCGCCACGCCGCTGCGTGCCCGACCCGCGCGTCCTGCTTCTAGAGGTCCTTCTCCAGCTCAGTGCCATAGACCGTTTCCGGCCTGATTCAGTGCAGCGTTGCACTCTTGGACGTTGCTGCATGCCGTGCCTCCTCTAGGTACCGGATCCAATCTCTCGTCAGAGTAGAGCCCTTCAAGCATGCAGGCCAGAGCCATCAAGCGGTGCCGAGCCCAATCCGCGCCCTCCAGTCCGTCTCAGTTTGGGAGCAGAGCGCTGGGGTTCTCAGAAGCGCTGGAAGTATGTGTCGGCGGGAGCCGAGTACGTCACTCCCAGTTCGGGCGTGTCAACCTTGCCCTTGCGTTCCCTTGACTCGAACAGGAACGCGAGCACGCCCGTTGTCAAGAGGGTTCGCTCCACCGGATAGACCGGCCTTCCGCTTATGAAGAGTTCCTCGATGCAATGGGTCAGGCCGTCAAAGTGCGGAAGGTCGCGAGTCTGCGGAACTTGGCCGAAGTGGGTAGAGAGGATCCTTCCATCGACCTCGGCCGCAAAGTTCCAGCCACGCACGCAGCCGTTGAGCATGTATGCGGCAGCCTCTAGCCCGTCTCGGTACTTCAGGATGAAGACCGCCGATTCGGCGCACCGGTCATCGGGCCCCATGGCCTGAAATCCCGGCTGCTGAGCGAGGGCTTCGTCGAGTAAGGGTATCGACCATTCCCCGGGACCATCGCGCCACCGCCAGACAGCGTCTCCCTCCAGCATCTCGACAGATGCGACCCCGGTCTCTCCTCCCGATCGCCGCTCAACCATGCACTGCAGGGACTCTAGGGTGTGGAATCCGTACGAATCGAGAGGGCCGTAGCCAGTCTGGACCGCCCGCTTGATCGTCGCGCCACTCGGGATTGCCAGTTCCGGCGTCCGTACGGTCACCGGAATCGAGGACCCAGCCATGAACGGGACCTTCAGCTCCCGGGCCCAGTCATACATCTGCTTGGCCTCGTCCCATGAGTACGAAAGGTGTTTGTCGCAGAACACCGGCACAGCCCGGCCTGCACTGCGAAAGACTTTGACGATCTCCCGGAACAAGCGATGCCTCGGATAGAGCTTCTGGCCGCGCTCGTTGACCGGATAGTCCCCATGCTCGCCGATCAAGAGGACCGCATCAACAGCAAGCCGGTCGCTGCGCAGTGTCAGGGTCTCCTCGATCGTGGGATAGATCGAGAAGCGCTGGCGGTGGGCATGGCCGCGGCTCATGTCGTCGAGGGGCACTTGGTCGGTGTACATCGAGACGATCCGAGTCCTTGGCTCCTGGCGGCGACCGTTCGGGTAGTATCCGTCCAGGATTCGCGTGCAGATTACATCCGCATGTGATCGATGACGAAACTCGGTAACGATTGCCGCGACCGTGGGCCGGGAGTCCTGGGCGCAGAGTGTTACGGCCCCGAGCCCCAGGAGTACTTGCCGTCGACTGACTGCGGCTGGAACAATCATCGCGTTCTCCTCCGGGCGGCGCTCTAACCGCTTGGCGGTCTGCCCCCCGCCACATTATGCGCATCCGGCGAGGTTCGCGCAGACTCGCGTTCGGAGAAGCCCTATGGAAGTGTTCGCGGTAGAATTCAGGCACGACGGAGGAGAATTCATCTCATGTCCAAACTATTCGTGCCCTTGATGCTGGTAGCTTCCCTGAGCATCGCCGCTGCGGCCGACAAGACGATCATCTATCCCCCGGAGTTCCGTGAAGGAATGCCGTTCAGCCCCGGAGTGCTGATCGGCGACACCCTGCACTGCGCGGGCCAGACTGGCTCGGACTTGAAGACCGGCGAATACCCAGCGGAATTCGAACAGGAGGTCCACCAGACCTTCAAGCGTATCGGCATCATCCTGAAGGCCGCCGGCTACGACTACTCCGATGCGGTGGACGTTAAGGTGTACCTGACGGACATCTCGACGTTTCAGGAGATGAACTCCGTCTATACGCAGTACTTCAAGAAGGACCGGCCGGCGAGAACGACTGTCGCGGTGGCAAGCCTGGTGGGCAAGGCCCGCATCGAGATCACGGTCACCGCCCGGAAGTAGGAGTATCCATAACGTGCACAACCGGTTAGGCCGTCGGCGGTTTCTCGGAGAGGGCTGCATCGCTGCCGCCTACCTAGGGGGGCTGTACAGCGGTCTGTTGCCAGGAGCTCCCAAGCAGCGGATCACTCGTTATGAGCTGATCCGGACACGGGTCCCCATGGAACAGCGCGTGCGGGAGGCTTGGCAGAGGAGCTTTTTTCGGCAGGGCCGCTTCCAGACCCACTACGAGCCCGTGATCGTAAAGCTGTTCACGGACGACGGCTTGGTCGGGATCGGCGACGCCGACATGGCGGCTGGATCAGCCCGGCAAGTCCTGGAATCTCTAGTCGGTTCGTCTCCGTGGGAGCACATGCTGGATGATCGTCTCGGAGGTGTTCTGGTCGCAATCTACGACCTTATTGGCAAGGCCGTCAGCCTGCCTGTGTCAAAGCTATTCGCAGCGCAAACCAAGACCCGCATTCAGCAGACATGGTGGAGCCAGTGCTTCCCGCCGGACCTGATGGCCTCTGAGGCGAAGCGCGGTGCGGACCTCGGCTACCGCGTTCACAAGGTGAAGGCTCGGCCTTGGGAGGACCCGATAGCGCAGGCCGAGGCGATTTGCGATGTAATCCCGAGAGACATGCGGGTCTGGGTGGATGCGAATTCGTGGTGGGGCTCGGTCGGGCGCACGCTCCACTTTTGCGAGCGATTGTCGAGGTTCCATCACTACTTTGCGATCGAATCGCCGTTCGCCCGCGAGCGGATCGAAGACTACCGCCTGCTAAAGGGTAAGACCGCGCTCCAGGTGACCGAGCACATCCCGGCCGACCCTATGCCATTCGTCCGGGATGGACTGGTCGACGCCTTCGTCGTCGGCAAGCCGATGGGCCGAACGCTGGTCCAGCGAGCGCTCATGGCGGAGGAAACCCGCATTCCGCTGTGGGTCGAGCACAGCATCTCGAGCGGCGTCAATCAAGTCTTCCAAGCGCACCAGGCCGCAGCGTTCCCAAGCATCGAGTACGCCATCAGCGTGACGCATGTCCTGCAGGACGACCTGATGCTCGAGCCGTTCGAGATGAAGGACGGATTCTATGAAGTGCCGCGCGGGCCGGGCCTGGGCGTTTCGCTCGACATGGACGCGATCGAGAAATACCGGGTCAGCTGATACCCGGACATTACGGAAGCGAAGCGCCCTCCGACTGACCGGCTTGCTGACCATAGGAGCCTTGGCGGCGCACGCCCAGGTCCCCGGGGGCATTCGTCGAAGCTTCGACACGGCCTCCGAAGTGCTCACCGGTCCCACCCCATGCGAACCACAGACCCCGTTCCAACGACTAACCGCGGCAGCACGCCGCTCGTCTCGACTAGAGAGCAACGGCTACAACTGGTCCAACGCCACCGACCGTTAAGGTCCAGCCGGCCCGGTGGAAGTCGATGCACACACGATCAGTTCCGGCACCACGAGAACTCGCTGCGGATCCGGGCGAGGATTGCATTCGATCAACTCGACAATCCGCTTAGCGACCGTCCTGCCGACTGCGCGGCTGCGCTGGTCAACTGTCGTGGGTAGCCGGTAGAAGAGATCGCTGTACTTCATTGCTCCAGAACCGACGACGGCCAGGTCCTCCGGAATAGCCTAGCCCCGCCGGTTCGCAACCCGCATCACTGCAGCAGCCACTGGATTGTTCCAGCAGAAGACGGCATCCGGCCTCGGGTCGGAGAGGATCACACGCTCGATCGATCGCTCGGCATCAGGCCCGTCCACCAGCACTCGGCCGATCCACCGCTCGTTCAGCGCCAATCCGTTCCTGAGAAGAGCGTTTCGGTAACCCTCCTCTCGCAGCCGGGTCGTTGATGACGGGGGGCCTCGCAAGTAAGCGACCCGGTGTCTTCCCTGACGAATCAGGTGCTCGACCGCGATCGCTCCCACGCCAACGTCGTCAACGTCGACGAAGTCCAAATCGACGTCGTCGAAGAATCGGTCGAGAAGGACGGTGGGTGTGCCACCGTTCGCGAGCCGCCGCACGAAGCCGGGGTCACTCGCCGGCCGTGCTGACGCCAGGATCGACCCGTCCGCCTGCCGAGCCTGCAGGTGCCGGACCTCGCGCTCCTCCGTTTCCGGATCGTTCAGGGAAACGCCGATGAACACCGTGTATCCGATGGGCCCACTTCTTCGACGATGGCTTGGTATCCTTCCTGAAAGGACGAATGCCGCATGTGCGGTAGAACCATCCCGATGATCCGGGAACGGCGCGTCTTGAGGGACCTAGCGGTCCAATTCGGCTGATACCCGCGCTCGAGGCACTTCGCCCGGACGCGACGCTTCGTCGCCTCGCTGATGTCCGGGTAGTCCTAGATCGCGTTGGAGGCTGGCGCGACCGAGCAGTTAAGTTCCGCCGCGATGTCACTGAATCGCGACGCCACTTGTTTCCATCTGATATGCGGATAAGGTGCCAGTGCGCAGTTGGTGGCTCGAGCTGTGGCGGCGCAGTACGCAGCCTTCCCGGAGGCATGTGCGACTGGCCACCGTCAGTGGGCGCGCCGTCGCAGCGATCCTTGACACTCGTTTCGGGCTGCGCTATGCTGGATCCAACAGAACTTGATAGCGTTAGCATCAAGTTTCATGAGCGAGCAAACGTTCCAGCTGCCGCAACTAGCGGACAGCTAGGCCCATTTCAAGGAGGATTCAACTACAATGAGCTTGAGACCCTTGCATGACCGCATCCTTGTCGAGCGGCTTGACGAGGCAGAGCAGCAGTCGAGCGGCGGGATCATCATCCCGGACTCTGCCAAGGAGAAGCCTCAGCAGGGCAAGGTCATCGCGGCTGGCAACGGCAAGAAGAAGGACGACGGGACAGTGGTCCCTCTTGACGTCAAGGTCGGAGACACGATCTTGTTCGGCAAGTACTCGGGCAACGAGGTCACCGTCGAAGACAACGAGTACCTGATCATGCGCGAGGACGAGGCCCTCGCGATCATCAGCTAGTTCCTGGAAACCGAAGGAAGCGAAGGAGGAGCAAGACACGATGCCTGGAAAGCGCATTGTCTACGGAGAGGATTGCCGACAGGCGATCCTGGCGGGCGTGAACAAGCTCGCCGACACGGTCCGGGTGACGCTGGGGCCGAAGGGCCGCAACGTGGTCCTGGAGAAGAAGTTCGGCGGCCCGAACGTAACCAAGGACGGCGTCACAGTGGCCAAGGAGATCGAGCTGCAGGACAAGCTCGAGAACCTAGGAGCCCAAATGGTCCGAGAGGTCGCATCCAAGACCTCGGACGTGGCCGGTGACGGCACGACGACGGCCACCATCCTGGCCCAGTCGATCTACCGCGACGGTCTCAAGAGCGTGGCGGCCGGGGCGAACCCGATGTCGATAAAGCGCGGCATCGAGAAGGCGACGACCGCACTGTGCGACCGAGTGCACGAAATGGCCAAGCCCGTCGAGGGCGAGGCGGTCGCGCAGGTGGCGGCGATCTCGGCGAACAACGACGATGCGATCGGCAGCATCATCGCCGAGGCGATGGAGAAGGTCGGCAAGGACGGCGTGATCACCGTCGAGGAAGGCAAGACGATCGACACCGAGCTGGACGTCGTTGAGGGCATGCAGTTCGACCGCGGATACGCCTCCCCGTACTTCGTGACCGACCAGGACTCGATGGAGTGCGTGCTCGAGAACGCCCTCATCCTGATCCACGAGAAGAAGATCAGCTCGATGAAGGACCTGCTCCCCGTGCTGGAGATGGTCTCGCGGCAGGGGCGTCCGCTGCTGATCATCTCGGAAGAGACTGAGGGCGAAGCGCTGGCGACCCTGGTGGTCAACAAGCTGCGCGGCACGCTGAACGTGGCAGCGGTCAAGGCCCCTGGCTTCGGCGATCGGCGCAAGGCCATGCTGGAGGACATCGCGATCCTGACCGGCGGGCGCGCGCTGATGGAGGAGACCGGCATCAAGCTCGAGGGCGTGCAGCTGCAGGATCTCGGGCAGGCCAGCCGGGTGGTGATCGACAAGGACAACACGACGATCGTGGAGGGCGCCGGCAGCACGGCGGCCATCCAAGGCCGTGTCAAGCAGCTGAGGG
>JAJDWM010000067.1 GCA_022825595.1 Bryobacterales bacterium
TGCGCGTCGAGTCGAGCGCGATCGCGGACAGTTCCCCGAGCGAGGATGGAGCCTGCAACACGCGGTACAACGCAGCCAGCTCTAGCGTCAATCCCCGTTGGCCGGTTCGCAAAGCTGCGTACAGGTCGTCCTCGATTCCGGATGCCCCGATTCCCAGCGCGGCGAGGTACCACCGGTCGTTCTCCGGCACCGCCTCTGCTAGGGCCAGCCAAAGCTCCAAGCGAGCCGCACGAGACACATGCGGGAGCATCAGGGCGACCTCCCTGCGGACTTGAGGGGAAGGATCGTGTGCCAGCCGGGCGGCTGTGCCCGGAAGGTCCAATCCGTGCAGGCGGGTGACGCGCAGGCCAAGCGTCCGGAAGCGCGCGTCATCCGAGGCCAGAGCTGCTTCGACCGCCCAGGCGCCATTCTGGCCCATTCCGCCAAGCATCCACAGCGACCGAGCCCGTATAGCGTCGGCTGGTCCTTGCCACGCTGTCCGAAGGATGTCGAGCCTCTCGGCCTCAGGCCGCAACAGCAATTCCTGATAGGCACGATAGCGAGTAGCCTGATTCGGCGACGCGAAGGCGGCCAGCAAACCGCCGGAGGATTCCAAGTCCAACGTCGGGACCTCACCGAGATGGCTAGGAGGCGCGAGGCGGTAGATCCGGCCCTGCTGCCTGTCGAGCATGTTGTGTCCGCCCACGACCGGGTCCCGCCAGTCCGCCACAAAGACGGAGCCATCGGGTGCAACCGCAATGTCGCTCGGCCGGAACAGCGGATCAGTGCTGACCACCGTGTTCTCAGTGTCGAGGGAGAAGCCCGCACCGTCCGGCTGCAAACGGAACACCTGAATCAGGCGCTTCCCCGGTTCGGAGTGCAGCAGCTGCCCACGGTAGCGGGCCGGCAGCAGGTCACCTTCGTACACCACGAGCCCAGTCGGCGATCCAGGCCCGGTCCGGGCGACGTGCGGAACCGTGTCCGGCCGCTCTTCGTGAAAGTGCGTTCCCTTGTCCTCTCGCCAACGTCGGCCACCGGGCCCCCAATACCCGAAATTCGCCCCCTCCATCACGTGAAGCAGCCGCGTCCACTGGTTGCCGTCGTCGTCATTATCCGTCTGCCAGATCGAGCCAAACGAGTCGATCGCGATCTCGTACGGGTTTCGGGCGTTGTGGGCCAAGACCCTGAAGTCGGTTCCCTCCGGGTCCACAGACTGCACGGTTGCTGCGAAGTAAGGACCCTCCCGGCTGCTGCGGAAGGTGTTCCCGGACCTGTCCGTGACCTCAAAGCCCTGATCCCCGGAGTTGAAGTAGTAACGCCCGTCGTGTCCAAACACAACCACGTGCAGCCCGTGGTCGTGGTCGATGCCGCGCCACCCCGTAAGCAGCGTCTCCTTGCCAACGATGTTGTCGTCCTCGTCCTTCGTGTAGACGATGAGGTCCGGGGACTGTGAGACGAGTACCTTGTTGCCCAAGACGGTGATCCCCAGCGGGGCCAGCATTTCGGGGTGCTGGTCGAACACCTTCCGCGAATCCGCCCGGCCGTCCCTGTTTGTGTCCTCAAGGATCACGATCCGGTCGCCTTTGAGGTCGTTTCGGGGCTGGCCCTTCAGGTCCGTTCGATAGTTCACCGACTCCACGAACCAAATCCGCCCTCGCTCATCGATGTCGAAGTTTGTTGGATTCACCACGAGAGGCTCGGAAGCCCACACGGTCATCTCGAGACCGTCAACCACCTCAAAGTGCTCCCCGGCAGGCGGCGGCGCGATGTTACACGCGCCTAGGCCGAGCATCGTTGCCACAAACATGGCGATCCGGAACATGTCTCCCGATTCTAGCGGCCCATTCCCCGTTGACGGAGTGTGGCGGTCTTTGCCCAGAGACGCGCAGCAGCGCGCCTGGCCTCGCTCGTGTAACGCTCGCCTAACGGATGCAATTCCCGCTCATTCGACCCAGATCGGCGAGCTCCAAGCCAGCTGTCCGTCCTGATCTTGCTGGCGGAGCCGGATGTAATAGAAGGAAGGCCCGTTCGCAGGGCGATCGGAGTCTTGGTACTCGAGATCGGTGACCGTTGCCGAGGGTTGCCTCGCCAAGACGACCTCGTTGTTGCGGAGCACTTCCAGGTCGCGTATCGGCGCAGTGCCTTCTACATGGATGCGGAAGCGGGGAGGCCCTTCGACGTGCACCTCCTCTCCCATCAGGTGGTCGCGGACCGGGCCGACCAACCGAAAATCAACAATGATGTTGTCTGTAGCGGCGTAGGTTCTCCGAGCGCGGATCGCGGCGAGCAGGCTCGCCCGGGTGTTTTCCTCGGCGAGGACCATCGCGTACGAGCTATGGGTGGCCATGTGGTCCGAGCTTGCCTGAACGCCAACTCGGATGCCATTGGACCACGCTGAGGACACCATTCCGTCCGGCCGATAGCCCCCGTGCTGCGTGCGGACGTCTTCAGCGTCGGCGCTGCGCCACGCTCCCACGGATTCGTAGCTGTTCCGGTCACTCTGGTAGATCTCCACCACGGGCTCGACCTCTCGGTCCCAGTCGCGCCAGTCGGTGCCCATGTTTGTGGCGCTGGTGTGCGACATGGCGATGCCCCCATAGCGGCGGAGGTATGCGTAGAGGCGCTCGGCTCCGTGCAGACGATCTCCGTATGGGCGGATTTCGTGTCCTTGGATGTCGAAGTCCGGCACGCCGCGGTAGTCGAAGATCACGTTTCGATGTCCATTTGGATAGCTGACCGACCGCTCGTACCCAAACAGGGGCACGAAGGCCTGACCGACCCGGTACAGGTCGGCGGCCTTCTGCGTCCGCCACCAGTCGTACGCGTGGCGCGCCCCCCAGACATGCTCGGTCACGGCCAGGTAGTCGAAGGCTGCCGCGTCGATGGCATAGCGATAAGCGTCCTGCAGAGAGCCGTCGTTCTGGCCGTCCCAAGAGAACTCGGTGTGTCGGTGCATGTCGCCACGCAGGATCTTCAGGGTCTCGCTGCCGATTCGGAAGCGGTAGGCCCGCACGCGGGCAATGTCCGCCCCTTCGTTGGAGTGGACCGAGGGTGCGTTGAGGGGCCGCCGATCCAATGGCCGCAACGGGTGCATCGCAGCTGTCGTCCCTAGGTCGGGAAGGCGCGCCATGAATACGTCGGGCTGGAGTGTGCCAAAGTCCTTGAAGTTGCGGCGGTCAGTGGGCCACACTGCGACCAACCCTCCATCGGGCAGTGGCGAAGCTCGCATTCGCATATCGTGGTTCCCCGCGCTGTAAGGCACCAGCATCATTGGCGACCATTCGCCCCCTTCGTAGCTAGAAGCGTAGATATCCCAAAGCGCATAGTGCGACGGGACACGGGCGGGATTGTTGACCTCGTAGTTCGTTCGGTGGCGGAAGAAGGCCCAGATTCGCCCCGACACCTCCGCCGCAAGAGTCGGCAGCTCGTAGAAGTTGTGAAGGTCATCCGGCAGCGTGTCTGCGAGCTGTTGGGCAGGCTCAAAGAGCTGCCCTTCATGCCAAACGGCCATCCGGATCTGCCGCCTTTGGTAGAGCCCCTCGCCCGGCAGCGTGATGTCTCGGGGGTACCCAAAGTCTTTACCCCAGTTAGGACCGGCCTCGTCCCAGGCAAGCCAGACTCGGCCACCGGGGTCGGCGGCCATCGCCACGTGTGCTTCGAAGCGAGGCGTGTCTGCGACTGGCACGACCTTCCCCCATGTCCCCAGCAGGCGCTCCCGTAGGCGAACGTCATACCCGCGGGGACCGTACTGGTCCCAAGCGACGAACACACCGTCATCGGTCGCAACCACCGACGGTTCCCAGCAGTTGCCAGAACCCGTGGAGACTTGCACGGGTTCGGACCATCCCTCGACCGGAGAGTAAGAGCGGTGGAAGATGCGGGCCGTACCCCTACGGAAGCCTTGCCAGACCAGATGCACTTCACCGTCTGGGGCCGTCGTTATGCGGTGCTGCAGGTCCGGCTGCGGGGCAGTGGTTAAGAGTTCGGCAGCTGACCAAGACTCGCCATCGAAGGCTCTTGCGTAGAGGTCCCAGTTGTCCCTGAGCCTCTCTGACCAGACGACCCAAGTCCGGCCGTCACCGTCAAGAGCTATGTCCGTGCGATGGACATCGGCACCTTGCCGGAGTCGGACCGGGTCGCTTTCCCCAGACTGGACGTACACGTCGTCAGCTGCGCCGGTGTACGCCTGCCAGGCGACCCAATTCGTGCCGTCTTCGCTGACCGCCACGGCGGGATAGTCGTGGTCCGGTCTGCGGACGCGGTCTGCCGGGCGTCGGCGCCCGACGAGGCTCACTGCAGGAGTTCTCTGTACGGTTGCACGGCCTTCCAGATACTCGCCGGTCTCCCCAACGGCCAGATCCGAGATTCTGAAACGGAACTCTCCCTGCCTCGTCCGGACCGTCACATCCGTCCTCGGACCCGACTTGAGAAAGACGTAGAAGCTCGGCTCAAGGATTCTTTGGTCTTCCGGCGTGCTGAAGTACTCCTCATACATCAGCCGCTTCGCGACGACAAAGCCCTCGCGGCTCGAAGCTTCCCAGCGGTCTGCTGGATGGACTACATCGCCCGTGCGGAATTCACGGCCCACCAGAGCCAAAAGCGTCCCGGATCGCACATCCAGCTTGCCGCTCCAATCCGTGGCCTCTGTGTCAGTCAATCCCAGCGTCACCAGCACAACGGCGTTGGCGTCGGGAGGAGGGTCCCTCAGCGAAGTCAGAGTCGAGTTCTGTCCGGCGAGCGATCCGATCGCTGCCAGCATCGCGAGGGTCAGGCGCATCGCAAACGGGAGAATAGCACCGGCCGATGGCGACTTCGCGTTAGCCTTGGCATGCTCCAATCAAGCGCCGCCGATCGGCAGACCGTCGAGAGGCACCTCGAAGGCCGGACGTCGGCTCAGCGTCGGCATCCGTTCGGCGAGGAATTGGATCTGATTCCCTCAACGGGCAAGACGTAGTCCCAGTGCGGTCCGATACGCCTTATATAATGGGCGCGCATGAATCTTAGTCGGTTTGTTCGGTGGTTTGCACTCGTCGCGGTGCTTGGGCTGTCGCCGTCGGCCTTCCCAAAGGTCGACTATCAGACAGATGTCCGACCGTTACTGTCGGACAAGTGCTTTCAGTGCCATGGGCCCGATGCCGCGGCCCGCATGGCCGAGCTGCGCTTGGACCGTCGAGAGGGACTGTTCGAGAGTCGGCCGAATGGCACTCCCGTGGTACCCGGGGAACCGGATTCGAGCCTTGTCTACAGACGAATCACTCATGCTGATCCCGTGCTGCGGATGCCGCCGGAGTACTCCCACAAGAGCTTGAACTCAGAAGAAATAGAGACAATCCGAGAGTGGATCGAGCAGGGGGCTGACTGGACTGGCCATTGGGCCTTCGAAATCCCAGTGCGCCCCGATCTACCTGAAGTACAGGATCCGCACTGGGCGCGGAACGCGATTGACCGCTTTGTCCTGGCCCGCCTCGATGAGGAGGGCCTGACACCTGCACCTGAGGTGGGGCGGCGTGCTCTGGCGCGCCGTGCCGCTCTCGACGTTACTGGGCTTCCGCCGTCCCCAAAGCTATTGGAGAGCTTTCTCAAAGACACGCGGGCTGGCGCATACCAGCGCTACTTGGACCGCCTGTTCGCTTCCGATGCCTACGGGGAGCACAGAGCGCGCTACTGGCTCGACGCGGCCCGCTATGCCGACACCCATGGGATCCACATAGACAACTATCGCGAAATGTGGCCCTACCGGGACTGGGTCATTGACGCATTCAACCGGAACCTGCCATTCGACGAATTCGTTGTGGAACAAGTGGCCGGGGACCTGCTGCCGAATCCGACGATGGACCAGTTGATCGCCTCTGGCTTCCACCGCTGCAATCCCACAACCAACGAGGGCGGGGTCATCCCTGAGGAGTACGAGGTGATATACGCCAAGGACCGCGCAGACACGACCGGCACCGTATTCCTCGGCCTGACAGTCGGCTGCGCCACCTGCCATGACCACAAGTTCGATCCCATCACACAGCGTGACTTCTATGCGATGACGGCGTTCTTCCGCAACACCACGCAATACGTCATGGACGGCAACATCTCCGACACGCCGCCGTTCATCATTGTTCCGTCCCGGGAAGATCGAGATCTCTACCAAGACCTGCGCGCGACGGTGCGCGAGACTGGTGTCGCTCTGGAAACCGCGACGGATTCGCCGAGCCCTGCTTTTGACGAATGGCTCCGCAAGCGCAGCTACCGGGATCTTGATCACCCGCTCGGCCGCCGCCACGCGGCCCTTGTGGTGGGCGACGACACGATCGTGACTAGCGGACACGCGGAGCCCCTGGCGCTGCCGGAAGG
>JAJDWM010000479.1 GCA_022825595.1 Bryobacterales bacterium
AACTGCAGTTGCTCTCTTCGCTACTGGTGTCTTGGGAGCGAGCATCTACCGGTGGGCTAAGGACGAGGCCAATGGGCGGTTGCGCCAAGAGCGCGGCAAGCGCCGGGACCACGAGTGGCCGGCGGCCGGACTGCGACGAGGACAAGGAAAGCCTCGGGCGCACCAACGCAGCCCTGCTGAAGAAGCTGTTCTCATTCTTGCCACTGGCGCGGGCCGACACTTCCTTGTTTCCCTCCCACAGCCTCCCGCCGCGCAGGTGCCCAAGAAACACTTTTCAATGCCCGAGGTCCTGTCGGGTCTCCGGTAGGGCGCTCGCCCACCGTCGTGAGATCGGTCGACCGGGATCACTCCCTGCCACTACCCGGCTTGCCCGGATGCTCCCACTCCGGAAGCGTGTGAGCGCTGCCCTGGGCAGCGCATCCCTTTCAATCTCGCAACGGAGGTTTCCAGCGACATCTCTCAGCCTACGTATGGCGTAAGAAATTGCGATTCGCAACCTTTCCCAGCACACGCAAGCAAGGTACATCGGCTGGGTCTCGCTGTTCGCGCGCTACTTCGGCCAGTCCACGGATCTTCTCGGCCCCGTGCAGACCCGCGACTACCAGCGGTTCCTGACTACGAAGAAGCAACTCACGCTGGGCTCGAGGCGCATCGGTGTCTTCGCCGTGCGCTGCCTGCGCGGCGTCACCTCGCGCAGGGACTGCGACCTCCGCGAAGTTCTGTCCGCGCTAGGTAGGCCTCGCGGTTACCGGGAGACGAGTGCTTAGAACGGCGCTTAGTGTGAATCAGCGCTAGCCTGTCAGGCCCACAGGTGACGCAACTCTGCTAAGCCAGCGACGGCCCTCTCAATGTGCGAGGAGGTGTTGTAGATGTGGGGGCAGAGCCGGAATCCACCGGCCGTGGAGCCCGCGATGCCGTACTGCTCGTACATGGCCTCGAAGACCGGCCCGCGATTGCCCGAACCCACTTCCATGATGCACACGCCCGCGCTCAACGCCTCGTCCAAGGGCGTCACCAGCGGAGCCCCGAGTTCGCTCAAGGAGTGCTTGAGTAGCGACGCCAGTTCGCGAACGCGGGACTCGGTGCGTTCAGGGCCGATCGCATCGTGGAGGTCGGCGGCATTGCCCAAGGCGCTGATCGCGGCGTCGTCCCGCTGTCCCATCGACTCGAACTTGCGTGCGCCGACCAATTCGGTGTCCGCGCCAGTTCCCCAGCCTGGTGCCACTGTGCTGGGCCAGATCGCATCGATTCGCTCTCGTCGGACAAACAGGAGGCCGACCTCTTTGGGGCCGCAGTACCACTTGTGGGCGCTGGCCGCATACGAATCGCATCCGAGCGCACGCAGGTCAACTACCATCGCCCCCCAAGTCTGGGCCCCGTCCACGTGCACGTGGATTCCCTGCCGATGGGCAATCTGGCACAGTTCCCGCACTGGGAGGCGGATACCCGATGTGTTGGACGCGTGCGTGAGAGCCAACACTCGTGTTCTCGGGGACAGCGCCCTGCGAAACGGTTCAATCAGTTCGTCCTGCCCTGCGGGATTCTGCGGGACGGACACCGCTCGCAGTGAAAAGCCGCTCCTTTTGGCTCGCACTTGCCATGCGACGTTGTTGGTTGGGTGATTCTGGTCCCAGAGCACCACCTCGTCGCCGTCCCCGAGGTCTAGCCCGTTGTTCACGATGTTGTTGGCCTCGCTTGTGTTGCGCACCAGGGCCACCTCGTCAGGATCTGCACCGACCTGCGCTGCCACCAGCGAACGCGCCCTCTCTCTGTCCGCCTCGAACCGCGCACGATTCTGGAAGGAGCAGTCCACATCGATGGAGCGCGTCAGGTCGGTCACTGCTCTCGAGACGCTCTCCGGTGAGGGGCACAGGTTGGCGGCATTCATCGGCACGCGATCCTCCCGGAACGGGAAGCTGTTCCGGACCTCCTGCCAGTATTCGTTCCGGCTGCCTGCGGCGGTGTCCCCGCTGCGCGTGCAGGCGATGGCCGATACTGCTGCCAGCCCGCCTAGGAACCTCCGTCGAGTCGTGTCCGTGCCCATGGTGGGAAGCGTACCAGAATCTCGCCCCGGAAGTGCTTAGGGGAACGGTCGCAGATAGGCCATCCAGGCCCGCGCCGGCGGGTGGATCACAAGAGGCCGCGGCTCGCAAATCCCTAGTTCGTTGACAGGGATTAGGGTGATTGATAGCATCGAGTTAAGGCAGGGAAATGGCCACGATCCTAATACCAACGCCCCTCCGCCAATTCGCCGGTGGTGCCGACACAGTCGAGGTCGAGGCTTCTACTGCTGGAGAGGCCCTGCGCGAGCTCGTGGCGGCGCACCCGCAGATCGAGCGCAACCTGTTCAGCGACGCCGGGCGGCTGCGCAGCTTTGTCAACGTCTACGTGGACGATGACGACATCCGATACCTTGACCGGGAGGACACTCCGGTCTCGGCGACTTCCGTGCTGACCATAGTGCCTTCGATTGCCGGCGGGGCAGCCGCGGCCGTTGGTGCGATGGAGCCCCCAACTGCGCTTCCTGAATTGTCGAATGACGAGATCCTGCGCTACAGCCGCCACTTGATCCTGCCCGAGGTGGGCATGGAAGGCCAGCGCCGCCTGAAGGGCGCGAGAGTGCTAATGGTCGGTACGGGTGGGCTCGGCGCACCCCTCGGCCTTTACTTGGCGGCGGCGGGCGTTGGGCGCATCGGCATAGTAGATTTCGATGTCGTGGACGAGAGCAACCTCCAGCGTCAGGTGATCCACGGGACAAAGGACGTCGGTCGCCCCAAGATCGACTCCGCCGCCGAGACGATGCGCGACATCAACCCAAAGCTTGTCGTCGAGAAATTTGGTACGGCCCTGACCAGCGAGAACGCCCTGGAGATCATTGCCGACTACGACGTGGTCGTGGACGGCACTGACAACTTTCCGACTCGCTACCTCGTGAACGACGCTTGCGTGCTTCTGGGCAAGCCCAATGCCTACGGTTCGATCTTCCGCTTCGAAGGGCAGGCGACCGTGTTCCACCACGAGGACGGACCCTGCTACCGCTGCCTGTACCCGGAGCCGCCCCCGCCAGGGCTTGTCCCCAGCTGCGCCGAGGGGGGAGTGCTCGGGATACTGCCGGCCATCATCGGGAGCATTCAGGCGACCGAGGCTGTCAAGATCATCCTCGGCAAGGGAACCTCGCTCAGCGGTCGCCTGCTGCTGTACGACGCGCTGAATATGCGCTTTCGCGAACTGCGCCTTCGACGCAACCCAGATTGCCCGGTCTGTGGCGACCGGCCTTCCGTTCGGGAGCTGATCGACTACCAGCAGTTCTGCGGCATCCCGCAGCAGGCCGCCGCGGAGGCGGCCTTGGAAGGGCTTCCCGAGATCACCCCGTTGCAGCTCCGCGACCGGCTTTCCGACGGTGATGACGTCTTTGTGCTGGACGTGCGCGAACCGCACGAGTTTGAGATCGCGCGCATTCCGGGCAGCACGTTGGTCCCGCTGGGCACGCTGCCGCAGCACGTGCACGAACTCGACGCCACGGCGGACATTGTGGTGCACTGCAAAAGTGGCTACCGCAGCGGAAAGGCCCAACGCCTCCTCAAGGACATGGGATTCAGCCGCGTGACGAATCTCACGGGCGGAATCCTCCGCTGGAGCACGGAGGTCGACCCCTCCGTGCCCCGCTACTGAGATCGCCTCGCGGCGAAGCTCCCCGGCGCCCTCAGTATGTGCGCTCTCGCTCGCGGGGCCTCCGGTAGGGCGACGCGAGGTACCTGCTGGCCTCCGCCTGCGCGTTCTGCGTGTCGTCGCGGGTGCGGATCGCCAGCTGATACTCGTTCACGGCCCGCTCCCGCTGGCCCGTGATGTCGAAGATCTTGCCGAGGTTGAT
>JAJDWM010000284.1 GCA_022825595.1 Bryobacterales bacterium
CTCTGTCCAAGATCCATCACGCCGCATTCGACGCGCACCTGATTGGCATCGATCCGGACTATGGCCTTCACGTCTCCGAGCGTCTGCTTGAGGAACAGGACGGTCCGCTGCTCGAATCCCTCCCGCAGCTGCAGGGTTCGAGGATCCATCTTCCCAAGCGCCGTACGGATCGTCCTGATCCCGACCGGCTGGCGCAGCGCTTCGAAGTATTCCGGGCGGCGGCGTAACCGGTGCCCTATCGGCCGGTGCCGCTGTCCGGAGTGGCCTTCCATGCGGAGTTCGGGTTGTCAGAGCACGGTCTAACGTGCCAGCCCAGCGGCAATCCAACCCTGCGGTCGCTGTCTTGGCGAGTGTGTCAGGCTGGTGCTGGAGGAGGGAGTCGAACCCTCATGCCCAGTGAAGGGCGCTGGATTTTGAGTCCAGTGCGTCTGCCAATTCCGCCACTCCAGCAGGTCAGCCCCAGCAGCCGGCCCTCACCGCTGCGGGAGACGCGCGAAGCGTCTCGGAACCGCAACTTGCAGGGCCCAAAGTGCGCGGCGATCGTAACGATTATTATAGGCGCTTCGGGTTGGAACAGATGAAAAAGGCGTGCGTTCTCGGACTGGGCCAGATGGGGATCGGAATCGCCCGAAACCTGATTGAGGCCGGATTCCCGACCAGCGGTTACGACATCCAGGGAGACCGTCGCGAGTTGCTGCAGCGGTCTGGAGGCCAAGCCGCCGACAGCTGCGCGGCAGCCGCCAAGGGCGCCGACTGCGTCTTCGTGATGGTGCTCAACGGAGGCCAGGCCCGCCAGGCGCTTCTGGGGGAGGGCGGTGCGCTTGAGACCTTGGCCCCTGGTTCCACCGTGATCATGACGGCGACGATACTGCCTTCTGAAGTGCGCGCCCTAGAGGACCCTCTTGCCGCCGCCGGCGTCCGTCTGGTGGACAGCCCCGTGAGCGGTGGCAAGGCCGGTGCCGATGACGGGACCCTCACGCTGATGGCGGCGGCGCCGCCTTCCGTCTTGGATGAGTGCCGGCACGCGCTCGAGGAGATCTCCAAGGTGATTCATCATGTCGGGACTGAGATTGGTCAGGGCCAGTCCACAAAGGCTTGCCTGCAGGTGCTGATCGGCTGCGTCTTCGCCGGGACCTTCGAGGCGCTGGTGCTGGGCGCCAATTCCGGAGTGTCGGGCCGGAAGCTGTTCGATGTGATCATGTCCAGCGCGGCCGGGAGCCCGCTCGTCGAGACGTGTGCGCGCCACGTACTCGATCGCGCGTTCACGAACACCGGCAGCGGCATTCGCACCATGCACAAGGACCTTGGCATCTGCCTGAATCTCGGCCGTGAGTCCGGGACGCCGCTGTTTGCCACCGGTGCGGCCCAGCAGATGTTCCAAGCGGGGATCAGCCTTTTCCCCGACGAGGACAACTGGGCAGTGGCGAAGTGGCTCGAGGAGATCGCCGGCGCAGAGACCAGCTGGTAGGGTCCAAACATGGCGACGCTTTCGGTCATCACAGATGGCATCAGCCGGGACTTCGAGCATGCGCTCGATGTCATGCAAGAGCACGGCCTTTCCCACGCAGAGCTTCAGTACGTCTGGGACCGCGAGGTTGGGGACCTGAGCGACGCCCAGTTGGGACGGGTTTCTGAAATGCTCCGCAGCCGCGACATGAAGGTCTGCTGCATTTCGCGCCACATTTTTGGCAGTTTGGCCGTTGGCGAAAGCGAACCAGGTGTCGGCGCCCACGCGGACCAGCTGGACGCCCTGCGCAGGTGCATCGCGATGGCGAGGGAGCTGGACTGCCGACTCGTCCGGATCATGAGCTTCCGCAAGGAGATGATCCTGTTCGGCGCCGGTGGCGCCGAACAGTGGAACGTCGCAACCGGTGCCTGGGACAAGCTGAAGAGACTGGTCGCCCCGGCTGTCCAGCTTGCTGAGGACGAGGGGATTACCTTGGCCGTCGAGACAGGCAACAACGCGATGATCACATCGTGCCGTCTAGGGGCGAGACTGATCTCCGAACTGGGCTCCAAGAGGCTCAGGGTCCTCTGGGACCCGGGCAACAGCCTCTACTGTGCGGTGCGGCCTGTCCCGGACGGCCTCACCGCCGTCCGCGACTGCTTAGCGCACCTGCACATCAAGGACTTGACGGTGGATATACCCGGAGCTACCGTCTGCCAGGTAGGGTTCGGAGAGGGCCAAATGGCGCCGTACTTCCAAGCTCTGGCGGACGGCCTGCGCGGTATCGGCTACTCCGGATGCGTTTCGCTGGAGAGCGTTTACCGGCCAGTCGGGGGCTCGTTCGAGGACGGGTTCCGAGCATCATTCCAGCGCTTCAAGAGCGTGTTCGGATAGTCTCGGCGATCGCCGGCCTAAGCAGGGCTGCCGCAGCCCCGCGTGTCTCCCAGTCGCTACCCTACTCACCGTCGGTCGTTTGGCTGTCGGCGCCGTTCGTCCCCGGAAGACCCAAGGCGCTCCGTACTGCGGTGTCGAGGCGTTGCCGCACATCTTCGTGCTCTCTCAGGAACCGTTTGGCCTTCTCGCGCCCTTGGCCGACTCGCTCGTTGCCGTACGAGTACCACGCCCCGCTCTTGCGCAGGATCCGGTGCGCCACGCCCAGGTCAAGCAGGTCGCCTTCCAAGGAGATACCCTCGCCGTACATGATGTCGAACTCCGCGAGCTTGAAGGGCGGCGCGAGCTTGTTCTTGACTATCTTCACTCTGGTCCGGTTTCCGATCACTTGGTCGCCGTTCTTAATGGCCGCGATGCGTCTGATGTCTACCCTCACCGAGGCGTAGAACTTCAATGCCCGCCCGCCCGTGGTGGTCTCTGGGCTGCCGAACATGACGCCGATCTTCTCCCGGATTTGGTTGATGAAGATGATGCAGCAGTTCGACCGCGACAGCGCACCCGTCAGCTTGCGTAGCTCCTGCGACATCAGCCGGGCTTGGAGGCCTACATGACTGTCACCCATCTCGCCTCGGAGTTCGGCGTGCGGCACTAGGGCGGCCACAGAGTCTACTACCACGACCGAAATGGCGCCTGACTGCACCAAGATGTCCACGATCTGAAGCGCCTGCTCGCCGTAGTCGGGCTGCGAAACGAACAGGTTGTCGACGTCCACGCCCAGCTTGCCTGCATAGATCGGATCCAGTGCGTGCTCGGCGTCCACGAACGCCGCCATGCCGCCGGCTTTCTGCGCCTCGGCCACCGCCTGCAGCGCCAGCGTCGTCTTGCCGGACGACTCCGGACCGTAGATCTCGACCACGCGGCCCTTCGGGAATCCTCCGATGCCCAGCGCTGCGTCGACGGACACAGAACCGCTCGAGATTACGTCGGCCGAGATTCCGAGGTCGCGCTCGCCCATCCGCAGGATGGCTCCCTTGCCGTGGTCCTTCTCGATCTGACGCAGCGCCTCGTCGAGGTTTTTCTTTGTCTTAGAGTCCATTCGGTGCTCCCTTCGTCTCGTCCACTACTGGATTGAAAGTCGCATTATAGCGAATACCAAACGAAAACGCAACAAGAATTCTGCGCCAAGAGGCACTGGTCTCGCCGCCGTTGGTCAGCAGACCGATAGTCAGTTGGCTTCGTCCGGCAGCGGAGCGTAGTACCCGCGACGGACGCGAACGGTGGCGTTGCGATGGCGGGTGCGCACCTCGACGGTGTGGAAGGAACCGTCGTTCACGAACTGGGCAGGCGAGTACAGGATGAAGTACTGGTGGCGCAGTTCGTTAGCAATGTTCGAGAACGACTGCTGCAGATCGCGAGCTTGCAACGGGTGGAATGCAACTCCTCCGGTCTCAGTGGCGAAGCGCCGCAATGTCCTGTCTCCGGCGGCTGCAGCACCGCTGCGGTTGGTTGAGATCGTGTAGACCACCGCCTCGGCCTTGTGCACCATCTCCAGCGCGTCTTCGCGGGTCACGCTGCTGCGGTTGTCCTGACCGTCACCAATCACCACCAGCGCCCGGCGGAACTGCTCCTTCGGCTGGTCCTCCGGGAGTTTGTCGCGAGAGGCGTAGTAGATGGCGTCATAGAGCGCTGTGCCGCCACCGGCGCGCAGGTTGCGCACGCCGTCCGCCAGTTCATCAATGTCGCTCGTGTAGTCGACGATCAGTTCCGCCTGGGTGTCGAAACTCACGAGAAAGGCCCGGTCATCCTCCTCCGCGAGCACGCCGTGCAGGAATTCGATGGCGGCCTCTTGCTCGAACTTGAAGCGCGCACGGATGGAATTGCTCGTGTCAAGGATGACCCCAATCCTCAACGGGAGGTCGCTCTCGCGGTCGAACTCTCGGATCTCCTGCTCCCAGCCATCGTCGTAGACAGTGAAGTCCTCTCGGCCAAGGTCGGTGATGAACCGGTTCTTGCGGTCCGTCACCGTGAACAGCAGCGGCACGCGCGCGACGTCGACCTTGATGATGTCCGACTCCTCTCCCGCGTAGACGGGAGTGAAGTCTGGCGGGGCCTCCCCTTGGGCCAGCAAGCCGGGCGCCAGGCCGAAGAGGACCAGTGCGACCGCCGCCCAAATCACCATCATCACGCCTAGTTCACATTATATGCCGACCATTGAACGGAACGCCCTGAAACCCTGGGGTTCGGGCGCTTCGAATCGCACCCGTTCCCCGCTCGAAGGGTGGTTGAACTCCAAGGACTGGGCGTGCAACAGGTACCGCGGGCCAAGCTCCGCTCCATGCGCGCCACGGCGGGCACCATACAGGGTGTCGCCGACGACTGGGTGACCCGCGCGCGATAGGTGGACCCTGATCTGGTGCGTACGGCCCGTCTTTGGGCGGGCTTCGACCAGCGAGCAGGCTGACCCGGCCCGGACCAGTCGGACATCCGTCAGCGCTGGTCTTCCCAACGCCGAAACGGACATGCGGACACGATTACGCCGGTCTCGGCGGATGGGCATCTCCAACCTGAGCCACCAGTGTCCTCCGTGCATTACAGGCCGTCCATGCCGGAGGAGCCGGCGGCTCTCATGTGGGTCCCTTGGGAGTACACCCTCCACCGCGGCCCGGTAGACCTTCAAGACTTCCCTCCGCTCGAACTGCCCCTGCAGTCTGCGTTGGGAGCGCTCGTTCTTTGCGACCGCGATCACGCCAGACGTAAAGCGGTCGAGTCTGTGCACGATCCCGGGCCGGAGGTTACCTGGTACGTCCGAGAATGGCCCGAAGCGGTGCAGCAGCGCGTTTACCAGAGTCCCGGACCGAACGCCCGCCCCAGCGTGCACAACCATGCCTGCGGGCTTATCGACGACCGCGATGTCGTCATCCTCGAACACGATCTCGAGTTCGATGTCCTCCGGCTCAGCTCGCAGGGGAGGCGGCTTGATTGGCTGAGCATCGATGGTCTCGCCTGTGCGCACCCGGCGGGCTGGCGCCCGAACTGTATTTCCGCTGACCCGGACGTTGCCCTCCCGGATCCACCGGATGACGGCGGAGCGGCTCGTGTCTCCGGCGTGGTCGCGCACAAAGCGGTCCAAGCGCGTGCCCGCCGCCGATGCCGGAACTGTCAGGCGCATCGAGTACAGGTTTGCACAGCCGCAGGAAACGGAAGGCAGTCTTTGGCCGCGCGAGATGGTTCGGGCAGCAATGCTCCCAGTCCGCGGGGCAACTTGCCTTCGAGGCGCGCCAGCAGATCCCATGCCGAGCACGTGTATTGGGCTCAGGTCAGGTTCAGGATTCCTGCATGGTGGACCAACCTGCTCAGGTTGCGCTCATGTTGCGTTGAAGCGTGTCGCTCAAGCCTGCATTGGGTGGGAGTCTCGGCGTCGCCTTCCGATGGCCCGGTCCATGTCCTCACTGTTGCCCATCAGCCCACGCTATCGCGGTGGCTCCGTCGCAGTCTCGTAGGGCTGCCCGCAGAGCCCAGCATTTCGGAGCCCGACGATCCGGAGCCAGTGCTGGTCCTGCCAGTGTCCGTAGCGGACGTCTAGTGCACCCGGAATGCCGCCTTGGGCCATTTCGGGATCCGAGCAGACGACCAAGGATGGCCACGATCAGGCAGCCGGAGAAGCGACGCGTCCATGCAAAGGAGGGCAAGCTCTATTCGAAGAGGCCTCCAGAGTGACATTCGGGGCACTTTTTAGCCCGCTACTGGAGCGCAGACTCAGATCTGGGCGGCAGAACGGATCTATCATGAGCCCGATGCGAATTGGACCGATCCCTTGCATGGTGGCGTTCCTCGCTTGGACGGCCGCTGTACCCGGGGTCGAGATTCCTCCGACCGGCGAACCTGTTCACTTGTTCGACGGCAAGAGCATGGAGCACTTCGATACCTTCGTGTTCGGACAGGGCTTCAACCATGACCCTGACGGAGTGTTCAGGCTGCTCGACGACGGAACGATCCGTGTTGAAGGTATGCCGTATGGCTACTTCATCACTAAGAAGGAATACAGCGACTTCTACCTTCGCGTCGAATTCGCATGGGGCGAAGCCACACACGGACGTCGCCAGAACATGGCACGTGACAGCGGCATCCTGTATCGAGCCGTCGAGGTGCGGGAGCGTGCCGAGGCCGCCACGTCCAATGGCGGAATCTGGCCAAAGTCGCTCGAATTCCAGATCATGGAAGGCGGCACGGGTGACGTGATCCTCCTGGGTGGAGCGGAGATGACGGTGAACGGCGTAAGAAAAGGCGGCGATCTCGGAATCCAGATCGACCGGTTCAACAAGACGGACCTCGGCCGCAAGGACGGCTGGCCCATGCACTACCGTGCGCCTGCCGGTTTCCGGGATCCCAACAATGAGGTCGAGAAGCCGCACGGAGAGTGGAATGTCCTCGAGATGGTTGCTGACGGGGATCGCGTGAAGTACTGGGTCAATGGATCGTTCGTCATGGAAGGAAGTGACGCCAGCCTGGCGAAGGGGAAGATCCTGTTCCAGTCCGAGGGCTCGGAACTGTTCTACCGAAACATCGAGTTGCGGCCGCTCAAGAATCCGACGAGGTAGGCTTCAGGGCACAGCGACAAGGAGAAGCTCACGATGACTCGCACATGTCTTGCGTCTATGGTCGTTGCGGGTGCGGCAGGGGCGATGTTGCTCCCGTCGCCCGCACC
Source organism: Bryobacterales bacterium (assembly GCA_022825595.1). Classification (GTDB taxonomy): domain Bacteria; phylum Acidobacteriota; class Terriglobia; order Bryobacterales; family UBA6623; genus VXMF01. Next base: position 7,044 of record JAJDWM010000284.1, read on the forward strand.
TTGCCAGACCGAAGCCGCCGCAGCGCCACGGACGGCGTGGGGCGCTCCGGACCTGCGGGGCATTTGGGACTTCCGGACGATCACACCGCTAGAGCGTCCCAGAGAGATGGCGGGCAAGGAGGTCCTGACGGAATCCGAGGCCGAAGCATTCGAGGAGCGTGCAGCGCAACGCCGTGCGGAGGCAGACACGCTTGCGATTCCCGAGCGGTGCGTAGGTTCGCCGAATTTCGTCGACTGCGTCGGAAGCTACAACCAGCTCTGGTTCGATCGCGGGACGGAGGTACTGCAAGATCGGCGATCGTCGTTGATTGTCGACCCACCCGATGGCAGGATCCCCGACTTGACGCCCGCTGCGCGAGAGAGGGCAGACGCCGTCGCTGCAATCCGTCGCCGCCCCCCTCGTGGCCCGGAGGACCGAAGGGTCGGTGCGCGCTGCATCGTGGGGTTCAACTCTGGCCCGCCGATGAGTCCCAGTGCCTACAACAACAACATGCAGCTATTCCAGACTCGGGACTACGTGGCAATTCTCAACGAGATGGTCCACGACGTGCGCATCATCCCGCTTGACGGGCGCGAACACCTGCCTGCCCACATCCGGCAGTGGATGGGCGTGTCGCGTGGTCGCTGGGAAGGGGACATGCTGGTTGTCGACACTCGGAACCTAACCGACCAGACGATGTTCAAGGGCTCCGGAGGGAACATGCGCGTGATCGAGCGCTTCAGGCGCCTCGATGCGAACACACTGCTTTACGAGTACACCATCAACGATCCTGAATCATTCGTGAGGCCTTGGACGGCGGTGTTCCCCATGCGGCTGACCGAAGGCCCGATCTACGAGTACGCCTGCCATGAGGGCAACTACAGCATGTTCAACCTCCTCTCGGGGGCGCGTGCCGAGGAGAAGGCCGCTAAGCAGTCGTCCGCTCCCCCGTAAGAAACTCCGCCAGTTGTTGGCGGCCATCTTGCAGCGGTCGCGTCATTGCCCCGGTCGCCCCCTGTCCCGGGTCCTAGCACGTTGACGAGGTGAACGCCGTGGACACGCTCAAAGTCATGTTCGGTGGGAAAGACCGTTGCTCCGTGCTCGATTGCGAGTGCGGCACCATGTGAACCCGTTGTCTGGCTCCCCGCGCTGTCGGTAGCTCGAAGTAGGCTGCGGAGAACGGACCAATTCCGCTTGCCCGGAGCCACCGCATAGACGAAAGGCTGAGCGAGTGAGGGCTGAACGTACGCGGGCGTCTGATCCGGCCCCAGCGGGGCGGCAAGATGCTGGCGTGAATCTTGACTCGCACGAACGCGGGGTGCAGAAACACGGCAGACCGACGTGGAGGGTCCCGCCTCGCGCCTCTTCCAGCCAGTAGAACAATGCCAGGTCGTGGAGCGACCCGGTCTATCAGGTCCACGAGCAAGTTCGCGTCGATCAGGATCATCTCCTATGCCTGAGCTAGTGGGCGAGTTCCTCGTCCTCGAGTCGACCTAACAACACCAAGGTCGTGTTGAGGCTGAATCGGCAGTCCACCGTGCCCATTGGTCTTAGCGCCAAACGGCATGGCCTGGCCGCGTCGGCGATGCACAATTGCCGGCCCGAGTGGCGCCGTTCACAACTGGATTGAACGTCTTGCCCGAATGCAGAATGATCTACTTGATCTGATCTGCGAGCTCGCTTCGACCGTGAGTGAAGTCCGCATGTCGGGCTGTGTGTCGATGGGCATCGAAAATGGCACACGGCGTGGTGGTTGCGGTGTGTACTGCGGCACGGCACGCCCTTGAGATCCGAACTACCGCGTCAGATGCGGACGGCCGAGGACCGACTGTTGGAGCGGCAGCCATTCCCGCCCTACAGGCTGCTGTGGCGGGAACCAAGAAAGCAACGTGGCCATGCCATGCAAGCGGCTGGACCGGACATCAGCGGCCGACTCTGGCGTGGCAGCGTGGCTGCGGGTGGACAGCGGCAACGTGGTTGCGGGGGGAAGGGCAGCTAGGGTGTCATTCGATAAGCGCCCGGAAGGCAGGGCCGGAAACCGGTGTTGCATGGCGGTCACCAGTGCTCAGAGCTCATTTGTACCGTCAGTTGGGACAGAGACCCGAGCCGCGTTGGGGACGTCGGCCACGGCTGGAACATCCGGGAGACCGGATTGTTTGGTGGTGGGTCTCGACGGATAGAACGCGAAGTCCACCAGAGAATCCGCGAGCCACGCAGGCGCTTGCCTTGACCTACCGCTGTCGCCAGCTTGGCTCAACTTAGACTGAGCGCAAGGGTTGATGAAGGTTTGGTTGCATTGCTATCATTTCGTGGCGCCTCCGCCCGCTATCCGCACCATGAGGAGGCATGACGAGTGGCGAGCATCACGATCCGCAGGCTGGACGAAGACCTGAAGACGCGTATCCGCATGCGCGCCGCCGTGACTGGCCGTCGCGACGGTCCTAGGAATCTCGCGAAGTTCACCCGCGAGTGCTTCGCGTCACTTGGCGGCGTCGATCTTGAGCTTCCCGCGCGCGGCCCGATGCGCGAGCCTCCCGACTATTCCTGAGCGGCCGGATGTTCGTCAAAGATACGAGTGTCGCGTCCGAACTCATGCGCCCTGCAACGACAGTGGCAGTAGCGGCTTGGATAGGTGAGCACGACGCGGAGGACATGTACTTGACGGCCTTGAACGAAGCGGAACTGCTCTATGGAGTGGCGGTCATGCCGACCGGTTCGCGGCGGGACACGCTGGAGGCTGCCATGCCCCGCTTGCTGGGTCATGGCTTTAGAGGGCGGATCCTACCGTTCGACAGCGCCGCAGCCCGGGTCTACAGGGAGATCGCGGCCAAACGCCGTCACGCGGGCCGACCGATCGCCGAGACCGACTGCCAGATCGCCGCCATAGCCCGCTCACACGGAGCCGTTCTGGTCACGCGAAGTGTGCGGGACTTCGAGGGTACGGGACTGGTTTTGATCGATCCTTGGTCGATTGGTCCAAGCTGATGGCTGGGCGCGCCGATCCCAACGCTCTAGTCCTCTGCGGCAGCGATATCAACATTTGCCCTAGCAGACTCATTCGGCATTTGAGGGGACCGATTGAGGCGCATTGACCGTGATGCGACGCGCGGGAGCACCAGAGCGCGTCGGCAAGTGAAGCTCGCTCCCCAGCAACGATGGTTTCAAGGCGATTCTCGAGCCGGCTAACGACCGCCAGACCAATGCACCGATCCGCCGGTGATGCCGAACGGGCTTCGGAACTCCCGCACATTGCTCCCGTCAAGACCTCGAGCCTCAGGCGAACTGCAAGCGGCCTGCTGCGGCCGATTCGTAGCGCTTGGATGTGGGCCGCTGCCTTTCTCTTTACGTGCGCGCAAGGCGCCGGGCTCGACTTTGTCTCTGACCGGACCGGCAATCTCCTCTTGGTCGAAGATCGCTCGCAGTCGGTCCAAGTGGTCGAAAGCACCGGAGCAGGATCGATCCTCTATGGGAATACCGGTGGACCGGTCAGATTTTCCGACCGCTTGACCGCGATCGCGTACGACCCGGATCGGCGCGCAACCTATGTCAGCACTGAAAGTCGCGTGTATCGCCTCTCCGATCGTGGAGAGGCTTTCCCCATTGCCGGTGCGTCCATGTCTGGGAAACATAGCCCGGGCCCGAAGGTGCCGTGGCTTGACGCCGGGTTCCGGTTGCACGACGTGGTTGCGTTGGCGTTCGATTCCGTGTCCCGCGACCTGATCATCGCCGAGAGAGGCGGGCGTCTCTTGGCTGCTCAGGCTGGACGAACTCGGCTTCTCGCCCAGATCAAAACGATCCGGACGGAGAATCCGGAACGGGACGCCCATCGGCCGGCTCGGCAGCCGAACGTGCTGGATGTAGCGTTGGCACAGAGCGGAGAGATCTACGTGCTCGCCGGAGATGCGGTCTGGCTAGTCGATCCCATATCCGGGGCCCCGTCTCTCGGCCCGCAAGTCTCCGGGCTGGTCAGCTTGGCGGTTGTCGGGCGACAGCTGTACGGCAACACCGCCCGAGGAGAGATCATGCGCATCGGCCCCGATGGTCACGTTGGGCAGGTCGCGTCCACGGGCCTGATCAACGCAAAGCTCCGCCCAAATCCGTCGGGACACTTGGTGCTCCTCTCCAAGGCGTCGGTGGGCTTCGAATCCGCCGAGGTCACGCCGGACGGACCGATCGTCCGCACGATTCTCAACCCCAATGCAGATGAAGTCCTTCCTCCTCGCGGCATCATCGGAGGAACCCGCGTTCCGATCGGCGAGTTCATGAGCGTCGCCCACATACGTGGTCAGGCCGGAACCTGCACTGGGACTCTCATCGCTCCAGAGTGGGTTCTCACCGCCGCGCACTGTGTCGTGGACAACGCTGGCCAGGCTACGGGGCCCTTCACTGTCAGTTTCTGCAATGACTTGGCGAGCGACTGCCTCCGTCAAGCCGCCGTTGATGAGGTGCGCATGCATCCCCGCTTCCAGCAGCGCGGCTTCATCGACCTTGGCGGCCTTCCTGACCTGTTCGCGGAGCACATCGCCGACGAATTGCCCCGACCGTGGCCCTACGATGCAGCCCTGCTGCGACTGGAGGAGCGGATCGACGATGTCCCGCCACTCGATGTCGCGGATGTTGCGACCGAGCAGTTCTTGACCGCTGGATACGTTGAGGCGACGCAAGTCGGATGGGGTAATACGCGGTACAGCTTGACGGAACGTGCCTATCCCGGCCACAAGAGGCTCGTGCGCACTCCGCTCCGCCTGCCTGCCGATTGCCGTCAGCTGCTAACCCACAGCCCGATCGTGCTGGACATTGCCGGCCTCCTCGGTGTTAGGGCCCGGCTTGAGACGGTCAATGACCTAAACGTCCCGATCTGGAATCACAGAATCTGTGCCGGATTGTCTCGCGATCCCGTGCGGCTCGCATCGTGGGGAGACAGCGGCGGACCGCTACTGCTGGAGGGGGACGATGGCCGTCCCGTGCAGGTCGGACTGCTGTCCTCCTCGCGTCCGAGACTTGGTCTGTGGGGGCCGTTCATCACCTCCGACTTCCTGAACGTCTACATCCGAACTTCTGCCATCTACGACTGGATCGACGAAGTGACCGATGCCGGTGCGCGCAGGCTCCCGTCGGGCACTGTTCACGACAGGCTGCACGCGGACTTGGGCAGGTTTTCTGACTGCCCTAACTGCCCGGAGATGGTCGCGCTACCGACCGGAACGTTCCAGATGGGCTCTGGGCCGGCCGAACTAGACCGTGATCCACGCGAAGGGCCGGTGATTCCCGTGACCATCCCGCGGCGAATCGCCGTTAGCCGCTATGAGGTTTCTAGAGGGCAATGGGAGCGATGTGCTAGGGCTGGTGGCTGCAATCCCTCGGCAGAGAGTGGCGCTCACCTTGGAGCGGACCTGCCGATCGCCTCAGTCACTTATCAGGACGCCGTCCAATACACGAAGTGGCTGAGCTCTGTGTCCGGGCAAGCCTACCGCCTGCTGACCGAGGCGGAATGGGAGTACGCGGCCCGCGCGGGAACCTTGACGCCGTACTACACGGGGTACGACATTCTCGCCAGCGAAGCCCGATTCGGCTCGAACACCTCCTCGCCAGCGGCCGTCGGAGCCCATCCCCAGAATCCTTGGGGGCTGCACGACATGGCCGGCAACGTCGCTGAGTGGGTGCGGGACTGTGCCCGCGACTCCCTTCGCGACCAGGATCTCCAAGGCGGGGTGTGGGAGATGTCCGGTTGCTCCCATCGGGTGGTGCGGGGTGGCGCTTGGTCCGAACCAAAGCACCACGCCCGTTCCGCGCACCGGGGCTCCGCCACTCCCCTCAGCCGTTCGCCGTCGATCGGCCTACGCGTCGCGCGCACGCTTAGGGACAGGGCCGAGGCTGCCCCCGAAGTCGACGATCACTCCAATGGGCCCGTGGACGCTACCGATCTGGCGGCGGGAAGCGGAGCATTCGGGACGATTGGTCCGGATGGGGACGAAGACTGGTTCCGTATCGTTCTGGAGCAAGAGACTTCGGTCTCTATCCAGACTTCGGGCCATCCGGACGCAGTTGTCAGCCTAAGAGACAGCACATCCACAGAGATCGCGTCGGCGATCGCTGTGGGTCCTGACCTCGGCTCTCGAATCGAGCGAAAACTGGGCCCCGGGACCTACTTTGTGCAGGTCCGTTCCGACTCGTCACTGGTCGGGCGGTACGCGCTCCGCGTTGAGATTCTACCGGCGCTTGGGTCTCCGCTGCTCCCGGATGATCACCCGAACCACGCGTCCGGCGCCACGACGACGTTGCACGTTGGCGAGCGCCTGACGGCTCGGATCGAACGGGCGGGCGACGAGGACTGGTTCCGGCTGGAGCTCAGTGAGCGGAGATCCGTGGTGATCTTCACCAGCGGAGCGGTGGACACGGCAGGCAGGCTTCTGGACCGGTCGGGTGCCCAAGCAGGGTCGGATGAGGACTCCGGCACTGCGCTCAACTTCGAAATCCGGGCCACGCTGGAACCCGGAGACTACTTCGTTCAGGTCCGGTCCACAGGAAGCTCCCTTGGCACTTACGAGTTGCACGTGGATCCCCTCCGGATCGATCCGGTCGTACTCCACCTCGGCCGCGACATTCGCCTCGGCGGGGAGACCATTGGGCGGGTGGAACAGATGACCCTCAGACCAAGCCTCGCGGACTTGTCGAGGCTGGAGCTCGCGGTGCGTGCGCGCTTCCGAGCGGAACTCGTCGGCCGGGCATTGGATGAGCATCTCGATCTGGTGCTGGATGAGATCCGGCGCAGGAACAACCTCGGGACCTGCTCAAGAAGGCTTGGGTGGGCTGGTCCTACACAAGTCTCGGCGTCGTCCGAGGGTCTTCAGGTCTCAAGGGCCGTCCGATACGAGCAGTGGGTCTGCCTAGTGGTAAGGACTCGCATCTACGCCGACAACGGGATCGCGCACCTGCGCGTAGTCGTCGGTCTGGACCCGGTCGACGGCTTCGTCGTCTCTGCCACTCTCGAACGTCTCGAAGGCGTATCGCGTCTCACACAGTTCTTGGTCAGGATCTTTGCGAACGTCGGCACGGCTCTGGAGTTCGATTCCGAGTACCGGTTCGCCATTCCGATCCCTTGGGCAGCTACCGGATCCCCATGTACCTTGTCCGAGATGGTGGAGGAATCGGACCTCAGGTTCGAGGGCACCACGTTCTCCCAAGAGTCCGGGGACATCCTTGTCACCGCAACGATCTCCCTCGCAGGAGACCTGTCTGATTCCTCAGGCTGCCTGCCAAGCTTCTCGCGCCCGTGAGGGCAGGGCCGACCCCCTACCCGGCTCGCGATTGACGGGACAGCCAGGGTGTGTAATCATGCAATTAGATGAATAGTCATGCATCCAAGCCGGAGTTGGACCCGCGCCCGCGGCACTTTCTCCGCGACAGCGACCTCGCCGCGGATGAGCTGAAGACGGTGCTGGAGTTGGCTCGCCGGGTCAAAGCCCGGCCGCGAGACTACCGCCGTGCCCTCGACGGGCGCGGCGTGGCGCTCCTCTTTGAGAAGCCCTCGCTCCGCACTCGCATGACGTTTGAGGTGGCAGCGAGACAGATGGGGGGCTTCGGTGTCTTCCAGGATCATCGCGACGGGCGCATCGGTGAGCGGGAGCCAGCGCCCGACATAGCGCGCAATCTCGACCGCTGGTTCGACGCAATTGTCGCGCGCACGTTCTCCCACCGGACCCAAGAGCTGCTCGCCGAGTGGTCGAGCGTGCCAGTGATCAATGCCCTGAGCGAGGCCTACCACCCGTGTCAGGCTCTGGCGGACTTCATGACGATCTTGGAGCGGTTCGGATCATTCGAGGGCGTCAAGGTGGCCTACGTCGGAGATGCCAACAATGTGGCCCACTCCCTGCTGCACTGCGCTCCGCAGCTGGGTGTGTCGATCTCAATCTGCGGCCCTAGGCGCTACGGCCCTCGTCAGGCCGACCTGAGGGCCGCCCGCGAGACGGCAGCTGCGAACGGCTGCGAGGTGGAGGTCACACAGGACCTCATTTCGGGCGTGGCCGGCGCAGCCGCAGTCTACACCGACGTGTGGACCAGCATGGGCTGGGAGCAGGAGACCCAGCAGCGTCGCCTCGCGTTCGCCGAGTACCAGGTGGACGAGCGCGTCATGGCAGCCGCCAGAAAGGACGCGGTGTTCATGCACTGCCTGCCCGCGCTCCGCGGGGAGGAGGTCAGCGCCGCGGTGATCGAGTCGCCGCAGTCGGTGGTGTTCGATCAGGCAGAGAACCGGCTACACGCCCACAAGGCGATCCTGATGCACACGATGGGAGGAAACAATGGCGCCGAGGGTTAAGAAGGTGGCCCTAGCCTATTCGGGCGGGCTCGACACGTCGATCATCATCCCCTGGCTGCGGGAGAACTACGGCTCCGAAGTCGTTGCCGTCTGCGGCGACATCGGGCAGGGAAGCGAAGAGCTCGAAGGCTTGGCCGAGAAGGCTTTGGCCAGCGGGGCATGTGACGTCCGCGTGGAGGACCTTCGCGAAGAGTTCGTCTGCGACTACGTTTGGCCCATGCTGCGCTCGGGGGCGATCTATGAGCACAAGTACTTGCTCGGGACCTCGATTGCGCGTCCCCTTCTAGCAAAGCTCCAAGTTCGCGCCGCACTCGAAACGGGCTGCGACGCGCTTGCCCACGGTGCCACCGGCAAGGGCAACGACCAAGTGCGCTTCGAGCTGGCCTACAAGGCGCTTGCCCCGCACCTGCCTGTGATCGCCCCATGGCGCGAATGGGACATCGTATCGCGCGAGGACGCGATTGACTATGCGGCCGAACATGGCGTGCCGATACAACAGAGCAAGGAAGAGATCTACAGCCGGGACGCCAATCTTTGGCACATTTCGCACGAGGGCGCCGAGCTGGAGGACCCAGCCAACGCGCCTGGCCCGAAAGTCTGGTCCCTCACAGAGAACCCTTGGGATGCTCCGTCCCGCGGCGAGGACGTGCTTGTCACGTTCGAGGCCGGCACGCCGTCGGCCGTGAACGGCACACCGGCCAGCCCGGCCAGCATCGTCGCCGAGCTGAACCGGACCGGTGGCCGGCATGGCATCGGCCGCATCGATCTGGTCGAGAACCGGTTCGTCGGAATGAAGTCGCGCGGCTGCTACGAGACACCGGGCGGAACAATCCTCGTGGCGGCCCACGCCGAGCTGGAGGCTCTCACACTCGACCGCGCCACGCAGCACTACAAGCAGAAGCTGGCGCTGGACTATGCCGAACTCGTGTACGACGGAAAGTGGTTCACGCCATTGCGAGAGGCGCTGGACGCATTCGTCGAGAGCACACAACGGCACGTCAGCGGCGAAATCCGGCTGCGGCTGTGCCAAGGGCGCATCGACGTGTTAAGCCGGGAATCACCCTACTCGCTCTACACGCCGGAGATAGCCAGCTTCACGATGGGTGATGAGTACGACCAGTCCGACGCGGCGGGATTCATCAACCTGACGGGTTTGCCGATCCGGGTACACGCCTCAGTGCAAGGTGCGCTGAAGGACAAGGCAGGAGGTGGAGCATGAAGCTATGGGGCGGGCGGTTCGAGTCCGGGCCTGCCGAGGTCTTTGAGCGCTTCTCGGGCTCTCTGCACTTCGACCGGGAGCTCTTCCAGGCCGATGTCGAGGGTTCGCAGGCTTTTGCGAAGGCATTGCGACATGTGGGGATCCTCAGCCGGGAAGAGTGCGACGGGATTCTTGACGCGTTCAATCGAATGCTCGAGGAGGCGGCCGCACCGGGCTATTTCGACGCCGACGACGAGGACATCCACACGTTCGTGATTCGAAAGCTAGGCGAGCGGGTCGGGACGCTTGCCGAAAAGATCCACACGGGGCGCAGCCGGAACGAGCAGGTGGCCTGCGACTTCAGGCTGTGGATGAAGGGTGAGATCCGCCGGATCCAGGGCCGTCTCGAAGCACTGATGGGGTCCTTGCTGCGTCTGGCGGATCGGGAGAGGGACGCGCTCCTTCCGGGCTACACCCATGTCCGGCGCGCCCAGGCCGTGCTCTTCCGGCACTATCTGCTGGCGTACTTTGAGATGTTCCATCGTGACTGGCAGCGCATGCAGGAGGCCCATCTCCGGACCGACGTCTCCCCGCTGGGCTGCGGGGCGCTCGCGGGAAGCGGATTCCCCTTTGATCGCGCGCAGATGGCCTCCGATCTCGGGTTCTCGGGGGTGGCGGCCAACAGCATGGATGCGGTTTCGGACCGGGACTTCGCCCTTGACTTCCTCTACGCCGGCTCCTTGGTCATGCTGCATTCCAGCAGACTCGCTGAGGACTGGATTCTCTACAGCAGCGAGGAATTCGGGTTCCTCGAGATCGGCGATGAAGTCACAACCGGTTCCAGCCTGATGCCCCAGAAGCGCAATCCGGACGCGCTCGAGCTGCTGCGCGGCAAGACCGGGCGCGTGTGCGCGAACCTCCAAGGGCTGATGATGACGCTTAAGGGACTGCCCATGTCCTACAACCGCGATCTCCAAGAGGACAAGGAGTGCGTCTTCGACACTGCGGCCCAAGTCGCCGACTCATTGGAAGTGCTGACCCTGTGCGTCGACACCGCGCGCATCCACCGCGATGCCATGGAGAGCGCAGCTGAGCGCGGCTGGGTCTCCGCGACGGCCTTGGCGGAGACTCTCGCCCGTCGCGGCGTGTCCTTCCACAGGGCGCACCAGATCGTGGGAGGCATTGTTCTGGCTAGCGTGAAGGCGGGCAAGAGTCCGGCCGACTGGACGCTCGCAGAGTTGATGGAGTTTGCACCCGAACTGGACGAGCGGGCTAGGCAGGCGCTGGCGCCCCGCGCCGCACTGGAGAATCACCAGCTAGCGGGAGGCACGGATCCTGCAAGGGTGGAGGATGCCCTTGCGGAGGCCCGGAAGCGCTTGGCACGCCTAGAGCAGGCTAGGGCCGGAGAGGCTGCTTGAACGCCCCCAAGGCCCGCCGCCACCGCGAGATCCTGGCCCTGATCGCCGACGGTCCGGTCCACACCCACGATGACCTGGCATCAGCGCTCGCCGCGCGAGGCATCAGCGCGAGCCAAGGCACCCTGTCCCGGGACCTGCGCGAGCTCGGAGTAGTCAAGACACCGGCCGGGTATGCGCTACCTACCCGTCCCCAGATCGCCCGGGAGGCCGACGCAGAGCTAGCCGGCGCCATTGCCCAGTTCTTGGTCGACGTCCGGACGGCCCAGCACCTGGTGGTCCTGCGCACTAGGCCGGGCAGCGCGAGCGCCCTTGCGCAGTTTCTCGACGCTGCCCGCTGGCCCGACATCGTTGGTACTATCGCCGGGGACGACACAATCTTCGCCGCAACCCAGGACCCGGCGAGCGCCGTAGCCGTCCTGCAGCGCTTGGAGTCCTTGTAGAGGGGCCGGCGAAAGTATGCAAGGCGGCCTTGGGGCGATTGCGGCCCTATACTTGATCTTGGCCTTCTTGGGCCTACTTGGACCGTGCCGTCGGCGGCGAAACGTTGGATCTGGTTGGGATGCGGGGCGCTGCTCGTCGCCTTCGTGGCGTACGCCATTTTCGAGCTCCTGTTGGTAGCGGTCGTCAGCTCAGCCGTCGCATCGCTGGTGACGTTGGTCGTATTCCGCTACTTGGAGCGCCGGTCTCAGCCCGGGCCGCCGGACAAGCCGACCCCGCGCGAGGCGCTCTTGTCCATGCTAAATGGACTATTGGGACTCAATATCCACCTTCGGGAGCAAGCCCCCCCAAGACAAGTGATCGAGCGTGTCGAGAGTCTCATTGACAAGCTGCGGGGACTTCTCGAGGACCTGAACCAGCGTCACCCGGACCACGAACTGACTTGGACCGTCAATCAGATGGCCCGGCGGTACCTGCCAAAGGTCGTCAAGCCCTACTTGGCCCTTTCGCGCGGGGACCGCGAATCCACGCGGGACGAACTCCTCCGCAGCCTGGATGGGCTTGAGGCGGAGCTGGACAACGTCGCCGAGCTCGTGCGGGGGGACAAGATGGGCGACTTCAAGGCCAAGGCCGCATTCCTAAGGGCGCGTTTTGTTCAGGGTATGTAGGCACGGCCCAGCGAGGAATTCATGAGTACGCTTGCGACAACACAGACCCCCGCCGAGACGGGACTTTCCCCCACGCCGCCGAAGGGCCTCGATGAGGCCTCCGATGCGCAGTTGCAGGAAAGGGCCGTCCAACTGGCAGCTGCCGTCACGACGGAACCGGGAGACCGCAAGCTGAGCCGCCAAGTCGGCGCACTGGGCGTCAAAGAGCAGCAAAGGGCGTCAAAGGAGATCACTCTCCTAAAGACGCGCGTGGGTACCATGCTCAAGCAGCTGGAAGGGGAAGGGGGAGAGATTCCCAAGACCCTGATCGACCTCCGCAACACGATGGACGAGATCAACCCCCAAGTGCTGGGCCAGCCCAAAGGTATCGCCAAGCTGCTCGGGCGGGTTCCTGGAGCTGGCAAGGTGCTCAAGCGCATTGCCGTGAAGTACGAGTCCGTCCAGACGCAGATCGACCACATCATGAATGGACTGCGCCACGGCAAGGACAAGCTGCTGGAGGACAACGCGCAGCTCGATCAGCTCTACGACCAGGTCCAGACCGCCCAGCTTGGCGTGCAGCAGAGTGCCTATCTGGGCGAGATGCTGTGGCAGAAGATCGAGAGCGCGGCCGCCTCGGCGAGTGAGCCTGTCGAGCGCCAGAAACTGCAGGCCATGTCGCACAAGGTGGCCATGCGGGTTCAGGACCTGCGGACCATGGAGCAGGTAAACCTGCAGTTCTTCGCCTCCATCGACATGACCGTGCAGAACAATGACGCGCTCTGCGACCAGATCGACCGGACTGTGATGGTGACGCAGAGCCTCCTGACGGTCGGCCTTGCCATTCAGGCAGCGCTGGCCAACCAGAGGCAGATCGCCAAAGCGGTTCGGCAGGTACAGGACAGCACGGCCGCCATGCTGGAGGCCAATGCCGCCGCCATTGGGCAGCAGACTAGGGAGATCGGGGACATGCAGAACAATCCCGTGATTGCCCTGGACCGCGTCAGGAACGCCTACGAGACCCTTGTCGGGGCGATGGACGAGATGGAACAGATCCGGGCTGCCGGCACGGAGAAGGCGAGGGCTGGCATTTCGGAGTTGACGCGCATGTCCGCGGCCTTGGAGCCCAAGGTGGAAGCCGTGCGCGCCGCTGGCAAGCTTCCCGCCGCGGACATACCTGGAGGTCTCATCGGCGACGGATCCTAGCCCTCGCGGACCGTAGCTCTTCTCGTCTCATGGCGTCACTCCTCAAGCGTTCCGAACGCACCTCGTACGACCGCCGTTTCGCGGTTGTGCGCAAAATGTCCTCACCGATCCCGCCCGGCGAGCGGTACCGGATCGGTATCGACGTGGTCGGAATCGGTGGCTACATCCGTTTCGAGGGAATCACCTTTGCCGTCCAGAGAATCAATACCTACGAACGCCAAGGAGCGCGGTGGCCCGAATTGGAGCTGTACTGTTTGGACGACGGCTCCACTCGCTACTTGGAATGGGAGAGAGAAGACGAGATCTCGGTCTATGTGAGCCGGGCCAAGCTCGACTTCGGCACAGTCGGGATCCGCAATGAGGAACACTTGTGGAAGATGGCGCACGATCAGGACGGTTCCTTGCGGCACGCTGGTGAGACGTTCCGTTACCACGAGGATTCCCAAGTCGGATTCAGGAGGGACGGGAAGGGGGAGCCGACGCCGTTCCGCCAGTACCTGTTCGCCAGCGCGAACAAGCGGCGTTTCCTGTGTGTCGAGGAGTGGGGCAGGCGGGAAGACGGACACGAGCACAACGTGATCCTGAGCGAGTACCTGGATCCCAGTTCGATCGAGGTTCTGGCGAAGGGTGGCGGAGATGTCTGACTCTGGTTTCAAGGACGGCTCGGCCGCCGGCCTGCGGTTGCGCCTGTACGACGGCCCGCTGGACAGGAACGGTATTGGAGTGCTCGCCACCGGCAGTGCCGGCGGCTGCGGAGTCCGGCTCGAGGCGGCGGTCATTGGCGCAAGCCACTTCATCGAGGTTCGTACGGGTGGATCCGTCTTCACCGAGATGCTGGCCTGCCGGCCGGCTCCCTCTGCGGCGCCCGCTGCGGAGGTCGCACCGGGGAGAGGTGAGGTGGAGCGGACATTGCCCTGTGGGGCGCGTTACCGGTTCAGGGCGCGCACGCTCGCGTGGCCACAGCCGCAGGAAGCTCTCGAGCGGCTGCGGGAACGCATTCGTCGCTGTGCCGCGGAACCGTCCGAGGTGGGCCTGACCTACCGTTTCCCGGGCGGTCCCGTCTCGGCCGCCTATTCGGCTGAGACCCTCGTATTTGCCGCAGCGCGCGCCGATGCAGTGGTCGCCCGCACGGCCCACTGCTATCCTTCTGAGGGCTTGGTGGTTCTCAGCTCCAGCCGTATCGCTCTGTGCCCGGACGATTCCGAGAGAAGAGCGGGAGAGAGCCCGGTGCGAAGTGCCTGACCCTTCCGGGAGCCGTGGTGGGGCCCAGACGCCCGCTGCCCATCTTGCGCTCCTCGCAATCGCCGCGCTGGCCCTTACCGGCTGCCAGCGGCTGCCCTCGGATCTGGTCGCCCTAGCAGGCCAAGTTCCGGTCCGCATCGAGGCTGAGACGGCACGCACGGACAGCTCGGAGCGGGCGTTCGACCAGTATCAGGAGACTCAAGACTTCGCTGTCGTGCGTCGATACGCCGAGAGCGAGGGCTGGACCGACAGGTTCTCCGAGGCACGCGCCAAGGTTCGGGCTGCGGACGCGGTTCTGCGCCAGGAGATCCAGCCCTTGTTGGAACGCAACCAGACCAGTGAGGCGGAGCAGTTGCGCGCAGCGCTCTCCAAGATCGACCCGCTGCTGGCGGCTGCCCGCGATGCCGCAGGGCACTGGACGGCAAGGCGGGACTTTCTCCAGCAGATCGCCAGTGACCCGGCCGCCACCGCGGAACAGTGCACCACGGCATTAGCCGACCTGCACCGGGCGAGCCCAGACCTGCAGGCCAAAGCGACTCGCGCCAAGAGCGATCATGCCGCTCGCGCGGCGGAGATTGACGAGCTCGTGGGTCCACTCTCCGACCTTCTCGCCGCAGCCGAGGAGGCCGCAGCCGCCGCGTCCGGCGAGTTCGCCAGAATTCGCGCCGGCGATGACGGGGATCTGGCCTTGCTCGGCGATTCGTGCCGCCTGGCCGCAGCAAGCCGAGACAGGTTCGTCGAGGGCGCCGCCGAACTGGGCGCGAAGCTGGGTGAGCTTGACCGCAGCTATTCCCGGACGCTGATCGACATGCGCGCCGACTACTCCCTTTTGCTCCGTCGCCAAACTTGGAACGACCGGTTCGACTATCCGGCGCTGCACGACCTCGACTTTCGGGTCGAGCCGGTAACTGCCGAAGTCTTTGAAGGGGTGGCGAGTGTCGGCGGATCCTTGGCTTACGTGTCGCGCGGCTGGACGGGACTCAGGATCGGGCTGGCTTCGGGATTGGACCGGCAGCACTGGGACGCCTTGGGAATCGACCCCTTCGTGCGTTGGCCCGACAGGGACACGAACGGCGAAGTCTGGGTCGAGAGCGGCGACGTGAAGTACTTCCACAAGTACCTGATTCAGGAGGACGGCCAGACTACGGAGTCTGAGTGGACTCCGGTCAATGAAGAGTTCTTCCTGGCGAACCTGGACAACCTCGGGATGGACGTTGAGTCGAAGGCGTACGGGAGCTTCGAGTCCGAGAAGCTTGCACATGCTGCACCGGCAGGGATGGCCTTTGTGGGTAATCCGCACTATGGCCGCTGGGTCTCGGACGGTTCGGGCGGCACGTTCTGGTCGTGGGCTGGGCCGTACTTGTTCTACTCGAGCCTGTTCGGTTCGCCGATGCGGTACGGCCGCAGCGATTGGGACACCTGGTCGCGGGACTATCGGGGAGCGCGGCCTTTCTACGGCGGAAGCAGTTCCGCGCCCCGTTGGGGATCCCGGAGCCGATCGGTGCAAACCTCGCCGAAGATGCAGGGATCCACGTTCGCGAGAGGCGGCGGGTTCCGGCGGCCGCCGGCATCTGTGCGCTCGGCCGCCTCCCGGAGCAGGGGCGGCCTGTTCGGCGCGAGTGGCAAGTAGCACGGGAGGGTGCCAGTGGCAGGAGTCTTGGAATTGCTCGTGCAGGGCGCGGTGGACACCTTTTTGGTGTTTCTGGTGCTCGTTCTCGCGAAGCGGCTTGGGGACTGGGGGTTTCGCCGGTCGCTGTTGAAGTCGGGCGCGGACGACGGCCCCGAGCAGACGGTGAACCACCAGATTGAGGAGTGCAGCAACCTCGCCGTCGCATTGCGCCAGTCCGGGCTCGGTATTGGATTCGGAATGGGCTTGGCCGGGATTGTCAGCGGTGGCGTGACGCGGTTCTCGTCGGGCTGGGAGGCAGTCTTGGCCGACATGAGCACGATGCTCGAGTATTTGGCCGCGCTGCTGGTCTTTTTCTTCATTGCCCAGATCGTCGCGGAGAGGGTCGTGCTTGCCCACGTTCACAACGTGGAGCAGCTGCATGCGCGCAACGACGCCGTGGGCTTCGCGGAATTCGGCATCTTGGTGGCTACCGGACTGATCGCGTACGGCTCCTTCCATGGCGAGGGCGGAGGCTGGGAGACCTCGCTGGCCTTCTTCGCTATGGGACAGGTGGCGCTGGTCGCCTTCGCGCTGATCTACGAGTGGGCGACACCCTTCAACTGCTTGGACGAGATCCGCAAGGGTAACTCGGCCGCCGGGCTCATGCTTGGCGGCACTCTGGTGACTCTGGGGATCGTGCTTGGATTCGCGATTTCGGGGCCGTTCACCGGCTGGGCTGAGGGAATAATCGGATTCTGCGTCAGCGCGGGGATCGGGATGGTCCTGCTGATTCCGTTCCAGTGGCTGATCGACAGGGCGTTCCTGCCGAATACGACCCTCAAGATCGAGGTTGAGCGGGACCAGAACGTAGCCGCTTGCGCCGTCACCATCGGCACGCAGATCGCCTTGGCCATCATGATTGGCGCGCTCGTGGCCTGACAGTGTCCGGCTAGGAGGGCCGTCAGGCCTCCGCGTACTCTAGGTCGCGGTAGCCAAGGCGCGTCAGGACTCTGTCCGCCGCACGCACGCCGCGGAACTGCGCCTCCTCGAAAATTGAGATGCCGCTCAGGTCGGAATTCGCGAACTGCACCGTGCCCGAACCGTCTGCAAACCGTCGCAGCGCTCCCGAAGTCAGCAAGCCCGGCACGGGGCGGATCATTGCATGGCCAAGGCGCATGATGTCCACCCTGGAGACGCATTTTCGGAGGTCGGGGTGAGCGGTCTCGAGATCCCGTAGGACTTCCTCCTTGCGTTCCTGCCAGCCGGTCGCCAGCAGCGAGGCTCGAGCTTCGCTCGGACGCATTCTTGTCAGGGCTCGGTAGTAGGTCCAGACCGTCGGCTCGTGCGATGCGGGACCCGACTGGTGGGTTGCGATCACATAGCCGAGGCCTGGCGAGTCGTACAGAATGTTCTCCCAGGCAGGCGGTGCGTCCGGCTCCCGAGGCTCCCGGTCGACCGTGAGGTTAGCCGTGTACCACGGTGAGTACTGCAGTATGCCCGGCCCCGGCAGCTCGGCGCCGAGGAACGGCATCAGATAGCTGGCCAAGAATGTCGGCGCGGCGAAGATGACGGCCTCGCACTGCAGCACGGAGCGTGGAGTGACGACTTCAAGATGGCCACCTGCCTTGCGGACATGCCGAACGGGCGTTCCCGAGCGAAGCCGAGGACCCACGCGTTCGACGAGCCGCTCAACGATCCAGCCATTGCCTTCCGGCCAAGTGAGGTAGCCGACGTCATTCGCCGGGCGCGCGGCAAAGTAGTGGATGCCGGCCCAAGCCGAGACTTCGTCGTACGAGCAGCCGTAGTCGTCCCGGCAGGCATAGTCCGCGTACCAGCGGAGCCGCTCGTGGAAGAACCCTTCCTGAACCATCCAAGCCTTCATTGAGATCCTGTCCAGGCCGGCGGTCGCGCCGGGTTCACCAATCGGAATCGTGAAGTCCCCCCCTTTGCGGAAGTAGTCCATGCGGTCCCAGAACCGGTCGAACTGGTCACGCTCAGGTTGTGGCGCGGACTCGCTAGGCTCGATGCCGGGTCTCCACGAACCGTCGCGGAACAGGCGGCTGAGGGGCTCTCGTGCCAAGTGAGCCCCGTCCCAGCGGCCGTTCTTGAGCACGCCGAGTTCCGAGAACAGCTCCGCGACCAGTGGGATTCGACGGTCTGGGACCGGCACATAATGTGCGCCCCATGGGTAGGCGGAGGTCGAGTTCTGGCCGGATCTGGAGTTCCCTCCGGGGCGCTTCTCCATTTCGAGGGCCACGAAGTCTTCGAATCCAAGCCGCAGCATGCGCCATGCGGCGGACAGGCCTGCGATTCCGACACCCACGATGACGACCGGGACGTGCTCGCGCGCGGACGGCGTGCGGTGGGGCACACGATCACGGATCGCGTGCCCCACGTTGAGGCTGGTGTCGACGAACCTGCCCTCGACGGGCCGCGGACGGCGGAATACGAACGCCGCGGTTGCTGCGCTTCCTGCCCCGACGGCGGTGGTGGACAGGAGCCGCCTGCGCGTCATGGTCGCCGCCACGCCCCAATCTTACGGAAACATGATTCGCTACCAACCGCATCTTGGCGCTCGCGAACCCGCTTGATGCTGCGTGCCTCAGACTTCGGTCACATAGGTTGCATCCAGCGGTGTTGAGGCCCGAGTCAGTGTTGGGGCTGGAACGCTGGCGCCCAGCAAAGCCAAGCCGCGCTGGGTGGCCAGCCGTAGTGGGCAATTCCTGCCTTGCTAAACAACTCCGGTATGCTGTCCGGCAGCAACAGGCGTGAATGCAACGTGAATAAGGAAGTCGTTCGAAAACTGGCCGATGCGATTCAAGGAGATCGGTTGATCGAGACCGCCATCAGATTGATCGAAGTCCCCAGTCCGACGAGATCGGCGGCAGCTGTGTCTGATCGGCTGGACGAAATCCTGCGTGGTGACGGCTTCTCGGTCGAACGCCCAGAAGCTGGCTGGCCAGACGCCCCGGCGGTCGTCTCGAAGTTCGCGAGCGGAATGCCCGGTAGG
>JAJDWM010000357.1 GCA_022825595.1 Bryobacterales bacterium
GAAACGACTGACCGAGAGGCCTCGACCGGGATTGGTGATGTAGTACGCCTCTCCAGCCGGAGTCTGACGCCCCACGTCTTCGATGGCCTCGTCCAAGCTCTTCCGTGTATACCGGAACGACACAACGTTGTTCTTGCGCAACTCATACTCCCAACCCGCGACCGTAGAGGTCATGCGCATTGGTCTCAGATCCGGGTCGAGATCCTCAAATGCCGGTAGACGCCAGTTCCTCGTCTCCAGGAACGTTCCGGGATAAGGACCCTGACCCGAGAACCCTCCTACGCTCGGCCAGTCAAGAGACCCGTTGTCCAATAGGTAGTAGTGGCTCAGCCATTTGAAGCCACCCAGCAGACCCTCTGCCACCGCAAGCTTCATCGCGTCATAGAATCGGCCCCAGCTGGCGAATGCCTTGAGCTTGGAATTGCCGAACACGTCATACGCGAAGCCCAGGCGCGGCGCTACCTTGTCGGCGAAGCCCCATCTGACTGGCGCCTCGGTGTAGCCCGGAAGATCACTGAAGGACGGCACCTCTTCTTGCTCCAGGCGGACGCCAAGGTTGAGGGTCAGCCCGCTGGCAAGCGTCCAAGAGTCCTGTGCAAACAGAGCGTGCCGGACCGTCTTGGCGTTTGCGATGATCCCGAACGGTGAGCGAACCTCGTAATGGCCGCAGGGATCGTAGAGAACACCGTCTGGCCCGGTACACCCGCTGGTGCGAACGGTCCCGTCGACCATGTAGTACGGCTGGCCATAACGGTAGAGGACGTAGTCGTATCTGTACGAGTCGTTGACGTCGTGTCCCAGCCCACTGCGCATCCACCCAAATCGCAGGTTGTGCTGCTGGCGCGCCACGCTGGCCAGATAGCTGCCGGTCAGCGACAGAGTGGACTTCTTCTGGAAGTCCTGCGCAGTGGCATAGCTTGCGGCATGCCCGATTGTCGAGAACCCCCGCGGGCGGTAGAGGGAGTCGCCCGGCTGGAACCCGATCCGCCCGGGAGACTCGATGAAGCGATGTCGGACCCGGTCAGGCTGCAGTGACTGCTCGATCTGGAAGGCGTTCAATCCCCACCGAGCGTCGATCGTAAGGACCGGAGTCGGAGCGAGCGTCACGGCGCCGGAGAATGTGTAACCAGGGTAGGTGAATCCCACGTTAGCCCACTCGAAGTCCGGATTGTCCGTGCCGTCAAGACTTGGCAGGCTGCCTTTCCGGTCCGCCCAGTCCGACGTCAGCGATGCCATGAGTCTCACCTTCGCGGCAGGTTGGATGTCAATCTTCGACGTGCTGCTGAGAAGGCGCTCATTTCGGCGGAATTGACCGGACTCCCCCGATGTGAAGTCGACCCTCCGCTTCCGTTCGCGGAACTGAGGGAGCAACGCCCCATAGAACCATGCGAAGTTGGGCCACAATGGCCCGCCCACTGTTACTCCGAGCTCGTTGGTCAGGTCATCGTCTTCGGGATCGTACACGAATTCAGCGACATCGACAGCCTGTGCGGGATCGAGGCGCAGGCGCTTGTTCGGGGCTCCACTCAGACCGCTTCCGCTTCCATACCACAGAGCACTGCCGTGGACTTGATTCGAGCCGCTCTTGGTCTGCACACTCAGCACACCGCCCATCGCGCCACCGAACTCGGCCTCGTAACCTGCAGTCTTCAGCTGGAGTTCCGCCACTGTCTCAACCCTCAGGTTCTGGTTGTTCAACCCGTTGTACATGCTGGTCGTGTCGACACCGTCAACATAGAAGACGTTTTCTGCCCCGGATGCGCCGTCAACCGAGATTCCCAGCACCTGTTGGCCCCTGTGATAGACGTTGCCACTTTGAGCTTCGACGTTGACACTGGGCGTGAAGTGCGCGTAGTCCGCGAAGTCACGCCCACCCGCAGCATCTACCAGGTCACCTCCTGAGTAGACGGAAGCCGATTCGCTCCGGTATGTATCAATTACAGAGGCGGATGACGATACGACGATCTCGGTGTCGAGCTGACCTACCTCAAGTTCGAATTCAACCGAGAACGTTCGTCCAATCTCAACTACGACGCCGTCTTGAGTCGCATCTTGAAATTCTGGCGACCTTACGGTCACTTGGTAGATTCCTGGCGCCAGAGTGGCGTTGATCATCACTCCTTGGGTATTCGTACTTCCCTTCGCCGTGCGAATCATCGCAGAGCTGTCAAGTTCAACATCGGCGTCTGGTATTGCGGCCCCTGATTCGTCCGTGACGACAACTCTGAGTCCCCCAAACTGCTGCTGTCCATAGATCGGGGCGATGCCCCAAGTGGTGCAGAGTGCTGCCAAGAGTGGAGTGCCTGAGCGACGTATTGCGGCACTGAGAATCGCCGTCAGAGATGTAGGCCGGTAGTCTGCATGGGGAATGTAGGACATTTGTTGTTCGAAGAGTCCGGCGTCTTTGCCAATGCGCATTGTAGGCGCCCAAGCCGTAGCTCGAACTAGCCCAGCTTGTGTTCGAGGGTGTATCTGCATTCTTGCAAACTCCGTGGCTGGGGCGGAAATCGACTGGTCAGGTGAGGCCAGACTTGCAGCGCAGGAGTCGGCTCCGATTGGCGACCGGCCGTTCTCTTTGAGAAGCCGGTGGACCGTGCGGAGGATCGGTGCCCTTGTGCCGACCTCGGCGATCAATCCGCACGAGGGATAGCCCGACCCCCTTCCGGCCCGAGGGCCACGAGCTGGTGGCTGCACCCAATCAACAGGTCAGGCGGTGTAGTCATGAGAACACTCCTCCCAATCGGTGGTCATACTGGCCGACGCGACGACCGGAAGGGGGAAACGACTTGGGCGCCGATCTTGATGCTGAAGGGTACAGAGACTCTGGGCGACCCGCATCCGGCAAACTGAAGCACTTCCGCTTGCTCGCGCCAATCGACCAATGCCTGTACGCGCCGTGCCTATCACGGCGATCCAACAAGGGGACGCATATCCGTGGCTGCCGATCAAACCGTTCATCGCCGCCGTCTCTGTGTGGCCCGAGAGCGGCGGCGCCAAGGCTAGCATGGCAGCAAATCCGACGATGAGTATCGAAGGCAGGTACAGGCGCATGATGACCAGTCCTCCGTCTGGCTGGTTCTGAAGTGGATTCTGCGGCAAGACTGCCACCGCGACAGCCGATTCTGTGCTTCGACGACGCCCAAATCATCAGAAACCGTCGAATCTGCAGTTTCCGGAACGGCCGGTACGGCTCAGCGCAGGACGTGAGCCGCCGTACCGGTCAGCGCAGCGCGAAAGCGTCCGACTGGACGACGGCAACCACAAGATCCCGGAAACCGGCACCTTGGGCAACGGCACGACGTGCGATGCGCTCGGCCACCCGGCGATCCGCAAATCCCGGTGCACGGCCCGTGCCGTAGGCCAGCAGTTTCTCAGCCAAGCACGCCGCGAACTCGTCGACTCGCTCGATGACAAAATGTCTCAGGTCCGCCACACTCTCCAGACGCGTGCCATCGGGCAGGATCCCGACCGTGATCACAGGCGGACCTGCGATGACGCCTTTGCCCTCTGTCGAGTAGAAGTCTTCTTCCAGTGGCGCTGCCCCGTCAGGAGGCTGCGTGTAGACCGGGTAGCGGTCCCGCCAGCGCCCTACAGGATCAAAGCTCTCCAAGACCGTCCCGAGGGGATCGATGTCTTTGTGGCAGCTCGCGCACGCCGGGTCCGACCGGTGCGAGGCGAGCTGGTCGAGGATCGACGACGTGCCGCTCGTGTCAGGTGCGATCGCGGGCACGTTGGGCGGCGGTTCCCCGGGTGGCCGCCCGAGGATGTTCTCTAAGACCCACACTCCGCGGGGAACGGGATTCGTGTCGACGCCGTTCGCGGTCGCCATCATCACCGCCGCCATGCCTAGCAGGCCCGCGTGGCGATCCCCCGGCGGCAGTGTCACCCGCCGCATCTGGTTGCCATCCACTGCAGTGCCATAGATCTTGTTGTGGCGCGCGCTCCGAAAGCTGAATCCGGGCTCGATGAATGTCTCGATCGGCAGGTTGTTGCGCAGGATTTCGGCAAAGAACATCTCCGCCTCCGCGACCAGCGCCTCGCGGTCGGGGTCGTAGAACTTGAGCAGACGGGGATCGGGCATGATCCCTTTCAGAGCGCGCGTGGACAGCCACTGACCGGTGAAACTGCGCACGAAGTTGTCGGTGAGCTCGCTCGCGAGCAGACGGTCGACCTCCGCAGCGAGCACAGCCGGATCTGCCAGAGCGCCGCGGTCCGCCTGCTGCAGCAAGGGCGCGTCGGGCGGGCCGGATGTCAGGAAGTAGCTCAGGCGGGCCGCAAGGTCGAACTGGTCCAAGCGACCGGGCTGGAGGCCCCGGTACAGGAACCGGGGCGACACCAACGCTTGGCGAACGGCCAAGTGGAAGCCGTCCTCGATGCGTGCGTTTGGGGTGTCCGCAACGTGCTGCAGTGCCAAATCCGAATAGGCGCGAATGTCGGCGGGCGTGGCAGGCCTGCGAAAGGCAGCGGTCAGAAAGCGGCCAAGCACGAGCTCGGCTCGCTCACGGTAGAACGCTCCGGAGCTTGGACCGACTAAGAAGGCTTCGGAGCGGGCCCGGCGCGCCCTCGCCGCCGCGTCCTCGACAAGCCGCAGTGGCCCGACGACCTCGATTGCGGAAACGTCCACTGCCGGACCGAAGCGCATCATCTCTTCGTGAACGAACGCTTTGATCCAGTTGTGCGGAGCGTCGGACAAGCCACCGCCCCAGACCTCAGGAAGCGTATCCAGTCGACGGTCCGAGAGGTCCAGCGTCCCGCTGTCCATCAGTTCCCGCGTGGCCTCGTAGACCTGATCTTGGGTGGTGCCTCGAGGCCCCCCGCCGAACTCAAGCATCGCCGCGTAGTACAGGCGGTCCCGGGTGAGACGGTCCGCGAGGAAACGATGCGAGTAGTCCCTGCGGGGCGGGTCGGAATACGCCGGGCCATCTTCCCAGCGCACGCCGAATAATTCGCCGGCGTACAGCTCCACTTCCGCGGAGAGCTCCGCTGGCGCGTGGCTGCCGGCAGGCAAGCTGAACTCGGCTACCTTCCGCAGGTCCCCAAACGGGGCGTAGAACTGCTCGGTCTTGGGACGCGCGTATAGCCCCAATCGGATCCCCCTCTCCCTAGGTCCGTAGAACATCCCCTGGCTCTGGAAGACGGACGCGCGGATTGTGACTCGGTACACGCCACTGTGTGAGGCCTCGAAGCGCGACGGCCAAGCTGCGGCGCTGGCCATGTTTCGAGACGACACGATCCTGAAGGCGCGGTCCCCCACCGGCCGCCCTGCGCTGGAATCGAACGCGGTAGGGGAAAGGGAATAGGTCTTCCGGGGAACGCTCGACTTCGGCGCTTCGGGAGGCAGCACCTCGTCCGCGATCCCCGCCGCCAACGCGACGTACTCGGCCAGCAAGGGGGCAGACAGAGTCAGACCCGGAGCGAGATTGTCGAAACCGTCGGTGGAACTGTCGGAAGGGAATGACGCTGGCAGTTCGAACTCGGGCATGGCGAACAGCGCCCGGATAGTGTTCTGGTACTCGGCACGGTTCAGGCGGCGGGGAACTGACGCTGCCGGGCCGGAGTGCGAAAGCAGCTGGGATTCGACCCAAGAGACCGTGCTCGCCCGCTCGCCGGCGTCGGGCTGGACCGCCCCGGTTGGCGGCATCTCCGATGTCGCCAAGGCGACATGGATCCTCTCCCAGATCCTCGCCTGCCCCCGGTCGCGCCACTCGATCTCGTCCGGCGGGATACGCACTCCGTTCGGCGGCTGGGCCACCGAGTGGCAGTCCGCACAGTAGTGGCTGAAGAACTCACTCACCGAGGTGGGTAGGGATTCTCCACGGACATACCCAACTGCAAGCAATGCAGCCGCAAGCACGCAAGGCGGGAGACGACCCCGCAAGCCGATCACGCCAGGTCCTCGGCCAGTCCGGAGCGCGCTCCCGCGAAGCGCTCGACCTCCATGCCGAAGCCTTGCATCAGCGTGACGTACAGGTCACCCAGTAGGCGCGGGGCGGCTGCGTCGCGATCGTAGTGCTGATGCCGACCGTGACGGAACGCGCCGCCGGCAATCAGCGTGGGCAGGTTGCTGTTGTCGTGGGTGTTGGCGTCGCCCATCCCGCTGCCGAACAGCACTGCAGTCGTTTCGAGCAGCGGGCGACCCTGCTCGTCGGTCGCCTGCTCCAAAGTGCTCAGCAGGCCAGCCATACGCCTCGAGTGCTCGATGCCGACGAGGGTGTAGTCGGCTATGCGCTGCGCATCGTTGCCATGATGCGACAAGCCGTGATACCCCGCGCTGAGGTTTCTGCCCCCGATGCTGAATACTTGGCTCCAGCCGGGAATCGTGAAGCTCACGACCCGCGTCGAGTCCGTCACGAGCGCCAGGCCGATCAAGTCGTACATGATCGACTCGCACTCGAGCGCAAGATTGGGAGCGACCGGATCGAATTCCGGCAAGGGATAGTCGACCTCTGGCACAGGGCGCCCAAGCCACATGGCCTCCTTGCCGAGACGCCGCTCAACCGACCGGACCGCGGCAAAGTACTCGCCCAGCTTCTGGCGGTCAGCCGCCCCGGAGTTCCGCTCGAGGGCGCGCGCCTCAGCGACAGCACCGTCGAGGACGCTGCGGTTGGTGGCAAGCAGGTAGCGGATCCTCTGCGTGTCGGCTCCAGACCGGAACAGCTTAGAGTAGAGAACGCTCGGACGCCCGATCATCGGCAGGGCGACGCCCTCTGGCGTGAAGCTCAGCCGCGCCCCGTCCGGGGGATTGCCGCAAGTGACCTGAAGAGAATCAAAACGCGTTCGGTCTCCGACATGCCCTGCGACCAGCTGGTCGAACGACACACCGCGGCCGACCGACCCGCTGAGCCATGCCTTCCACCCGTGGTGCCCGTTCCGGCCGCGGTGATCGAGGCCGGACAGGATCGTCAGCCTATCGCGGAAGGCTGCCAGCGGTCCAAGAGCGTGCGGGAACTCATACCCTTGGCCCCTCTGGCGGGGGAAGAAATGGGGCTGGTAGAAACCGAGATATGTCCCTGCACACACCAGCCGCGTAAGAGGCGCGGAAGACTGCTCGCCCGCCATTGACGGGCGGACCGCAAAGCTCTCCAGCATCGGCAGGGCGATGCTGGCCCCTAGGCCGTGCAGGAACCTGCGCCTGTCGGGCCGGTCCGTCACGGTCCAATCCTACCCTTGCAGCGCCTGCCCTGTCACCCGTCCTGAACTCCGAAATGGACCGCAAAGGGGGCAGAACTGCCCAATGAGTCTGGAGTGCCATCCGTGCTGCAAGGGTCCCGATGGTCCAAGAGCTGGCAGCTAGCGCTCCTGCGACACCGGCCATAGAAGTATTCGTGCAAGGTCCCTCTTGGATTTCTGGTACGCCGTCTCGCTCGCATTCTAGTCGGCACTCTGGCGCGTGGACAGGGGCCAAGCGACTACGTCCGTGATGCACCAGATCAAGAACTCAATCGCAGCCGTTCCGATCGGGAACTCATCGACCATGCCGCAGTCGCCCCGCCGAGTCAGCCAACTTCCCGGCGGCATCCAGGCTGCGCCAGCAGCACGAGTGCTGGAGAGCGGATCGCAGATCTGCCGCAGGCAACAATCGCGAGATCACCGGAGGGCAGGCGTCCCCGAGACAACGCAGGTGCGCGTACGTACGTACATAGAGACCGAACAAGGCAAACAAGCAAAACCCTTGGATGATCGAAATGCTGGTGCAAATGGTGTCCAGAGAGACGGCTGGCGATCCCATGGGCGGCTTGCTGTGGACCTACCGCTCCCTAGCTTGGCATCCGGTCGAGCCAGATGAGCATCCCGCTGGGAGTCCGCGGTTTCTTGGGCGTGCCTTCCGATCAATGGAATCTCAACGTACAACGTTGAGAACCGGGTGGTCAAATCGACCACATCGGGCCCGAGTCGGCTGACGTTCTCTAAGAGTTGCTCGCGCAGTTTTGGCTAGTTGCCTTTCTTGGGTCAGCAGGTAGTAGTAGTCCCAATTGATGACGAGCTGGGCGGTCTCCCGGCACGAGTGCAGTGCGTCCGCCACCTAGCGGGCTCCCTTGAGGTTGAGGGTGTCGATCAGCTCGCGCAGCGCTAGGCCCTCCGCATTCTCATTTCTTCTCGTGGTAGTGCTGCTGATGCGCCTACAGCGGGGCGAGGCCGCGGAGTCGCTGCGGGAGAGGGTAGGCGACGCGGACGAGGAAGGGCTGGCGAGCGCGTTCGCGGCGTGCATCACACATGTGCGGCTTCTGGAACCGGGTGTGGAGGACGCGCTAAAGAGTGATGCGCTGGAAGAGGCGTTGGAGCCGTTGGAGCCGATCCCCGCACATGGGCGGACCGGATTCGCGAGAAGAGCCACACTGACGGCTGGGAACGAGGTCTGAAGCGGGAGCGGAAGCTGCTGCTGCGGAAGGCGCCGTTCCGATTCGGAAGGGCTCTGGCGCTAAGCATGGCCTCTCTGCTGGAGGCCGTCACGGACGCAGACCGGCTGGAGGACATCGGAGAGTGGCTGCAGGTCTGCTATAGCGGCGAGGAGTTCTTGGCTCGGCTCCGGCAGGTCTGACGAGGACGGATGCACTACCGCGTCGCAAACCGCTTGGGATGTGGACGGGTCTGCTCCGGGCATGCGCAAGCACGGAGTCGGCCCAGCGACCTCGTGCGGTCATCCTCGGGTGCTTGGCCTTGGTGGGGAATGCCAGAGGATGCGGGAAGCATCCGCACCCAGACAGGACGATATAACAGCGAGCGTGGCGGGAGGTTGCCGTCATTCGCCCTAGGCTATCGAACGTGCCAAGACCTCACGGCTCGCTCGACTTCGAATGCTAGCGGGGGGACAGCTAGTCGAATCTCAGGGTACGGGGCCAGCGACATGGAGTCTGCGGTGCGCTGCGCTGGCTCCACCGGCGGCCCCGGTCGCTGACCATCTCTTAGGCCCGGCACAGGTCAATTCCCGAGTAGACGCTGCCGTTCGCGATCCGCGCAGCCACCTGTGGCAAAGCCTCGCCAATGCAATAGCGGGCCTTGTACAGCAGACCAACTCTCAGAGTTCGCGCTGCATTCTGGTTCGGCACGTGTCTGGCCTCGGCGGGGAGCGGCGACTCCCGCACCAGTTGGTGTCCAATGTCCGGTCTTGGACGAGCACCCGCACTGTTCCGCGTGGACCAACGAACGAGGCATTTGAGTAAACTCTAGATACAGACAAGCGAATGTTGAATGTTGTTTCTATTAGGATCAACCGATGACCACACAGACGGACGCTGGATTCACCGTGATCCGTCGGGCATTCCGCCGCCTAGGCGGAGCATGGAGCGTGCCGCACGGGGGCAGGAGGAAGCCCCCTGATGGGTACCCACGACCTAAGGCGCGAGAACGAGGCGCTGCGCGAGCGCTACTTCACCCTCAACGCTGCCATCCTGCGGATCAACGCTAGCCTTGACCCAGACGCCGTGTTCGGCGAGGTGGTGGCGGGCGCGCGCCAGCTGACCGGCGCGGGCTACTGCGTCGTCACGACCATCGACGAGACGGGCGCTCACCGGGGCGCGGTGTTTGAGGGCTTCACAGCGGAAGAACGGCGGGATCTGTACGCCTGGCCCGACAGGGAGCAGCTATTCAAGTACCTGCTCGACCTGCCCGGGTCGCTGCGGGTCGCGGACCTAGCCGAGTACATCCGCACGCTTGACCTCGAGCCCCCCTCAGGGATCTCGTTGTCGGTCGCCTTCCAGGGCGCACCGATGCACCATCGCGGTGAGCACTTGGGCCACTTCTTCCTCGGCAAGAAGGTGAGCGGCGAGACGTTCACCGCCGAAGACGAGGAGGTGCTGACTCTGTTCGCGTCCCAAGCCGCGGCGGCGGTCGCCAACGCCCGCGTGCATCGCAGCGCGCGTCGCGCGCGGTCTCGGCTGGAGGCCCTGGTGGAGACCTCGCCGGTCGGCGTCGTGGTCTTCGGTGCGCCGACCGGTCGGCTGGTGTCGGTGAACCGCGCAGCGCGGCGGATCGCCGAGAAACTCGGCCTGTCGGGCCCCCCGACCGAGCAGCTGCTGGAGGTGATCTCGTACCGGCGCAATGGTGGCCGAGAGGTCTCCCTGAGCGAACTCCCGATCGCGGAGCTGCTCGCCAACGGCGTGTCGGTGCGGGCTGAGGAGATCCAGCTGGCGGTCCCAGACGGGCAAAAGGTCCGCACGCTGGTCAACTCGACCGTGATCCGGAACTCAGGCGGTACGGTCGAGTCGGTGGTGGTGACCTTGCAGGACTTGGCGCCGCTGGACGAAATCGAGCGCATGCGGACCGAGTTCCTTGGCTTGGTGAGCCACGAGCTGCGCGCGCCGCTGACATACATCAAGGGCGCGGCAGTAACGCTGTTGGAGGAGGGAGGGGCGCTCGAGACGGCCGAGCGGCACGAGTTCTTCCGCATCATTGATGAGCAGGCCGACCGCATGCGCGGGCTGCTTAGCGACCTGCTGGACGCGGGGAGCATTGGGGCCGGTACTCTCCGGGTCTCACCGGAGCCTGTGGACGTATCCGAGCTGGTGGAGCCTGCGCGACGCGCGTTCCTGAGCGGGGGCGGTCGGCACGCTATCGTGGTCCACCTGCCGGCCGGACTGCCCCTCGTGATGGCAGATCGCAACCGCATCGTGCAGGTTCTCGGCAATCTCGTCGCCAACGCCGCGCGGCACGCTCCGGAGTCGACGCCGATCCGGATCGCGGTGGCGCGTGAAGAGGCGCACGTCGCGGTCTCGGTCTCAGACGAGGGGCGGGGTATGGCGCCGGACCAGCTGCAGAATCTGTTCCGCAAGCGTGCGGGGGACGGGGAGGGGGCGCTCGGGGGCCACGGGCTGGGTCTCGTGATCTGCAAGGGGCTGGTGGAGGCGCACGGCGGCCGGATCCGGGCCGACAGCGCCGGCCCCGGCTGCGGCATGACAGTCACCTTCACGATCCCGGCAGCCCACGAGCCCGCCGTTACCGCACCCCGCCCCGTCAGTGCTCCCCCGCCGTCCGCCGCTGGACCCGACGGGCCATCGCGCATCCTGGTGGTCGATGACGATGCCCGAACGCTGCGCTTCGTGCGCGACGCGCTCTCGCGGGCTGGCTACACCCCGCTGATGACCGGCGCCACGGAGCAACTCCCGGACATTATCCGGAGCGAGAAGCCGCAGCTGGTCGTGCTCGACCTGCTGCTGCCTGGCAGGGACGGCATCGAGTTGCTTGCGCAGGTGCCCGAGCTGTCCGACCAGCCGGTCATCTTCAGCTCAGCTTACGGCCGCGACGAGACCATCGCTCGGGCTCTGGAGGCCGGCGCTGCCGACTACATCGTCAAGCCCTTCTCGCCGACGGAGCTTGTCGCGCGAGTCCGGACGGCGCTGCGGAGGTACGCGAAGCCCCAGCCTTTCGTGGTGGGGGAACTCAGCATCGACTCTGAGCGGCGCCGGGTGGCGCTCGGGGGAAGAGCTGTCAAGCTCACCACCACCGAGTACGAGCTGCTGCGTCTGCTATCGCTGCACGCGGGAAGGGTCGTGACTCATGAGACGCTTCTGCGCCGTGTGTGGGCTAAGCGCGCGAACCCCCATCTCAACGTGGTGCGCTTCTTCGTCCGGAGTCTCCGCCGCAAGCTCGGCGACAGCGCGGCCCGGCCGAAGTATATCCTCACCGAGCGCGGAGTGGGCTACCGAATGCCTGAAGCAGTCGAAGTGTGAGCCTAGCGCTCTACCAGAGTGTGGGGTGTGCTAGCAAGGCACCGGCTCCCAGCCTCCCAGCGGATGAGTAGCCCGCTCGGCTCGTGCAGTTCGCCCTCGAATCGGCCGGTCCAACTGACCCGATGAACAGCGGTCTGAACCAACATACTCGACCCCCGGTGGAACCTTGCAGTTGCGGGCCATTCCAGGCTCTCCGCCTCAGTCCTCATAGCGGTCTCGACCGGGGAAGGCCATTGCCGGGCAGAGGTCCGTGAGACGCAAGTGCGGCCTGGTGAGGAGGGTCGCAGTAGTGTCAGTGAGCAGTGCCGCGTGTAAGGCGACCGTGATATCAACGTCCTCGAGCCACAGAACTTTTACTGGTTGGCGGGAAGGCGTTTCGCAGCTATAAGCTGCTCACACGAACTGGGAAGGCCTTGCGCTCCCTTGAGTCGGTGGACCTGCACGTGCGGCCGACCCACCATCGGCGGAAGG
>JAJDWM010000185.1 GCA_022825595.1 Bryobacterales bacterium
ATCCAAGGGGACCGCACGACCGCCATGGACCGGATATACTTCACCACGCCGATCTACTACGTGAACGCCCAGCCGCACCTCGGGCACACCTACACGACCATCATCGCGGACACGCTGAAGCGCTACCACCGCATGCGCGGCCGAGACGTCTTCTTCCTCACCGGCACGGACGAACACGGCGACAAGATCGCCCAGGCGGCGGCCGCGGACAACGTCGACCCCAAGGCCTACGCGGACCGGATCAGCGGGCTGTTCCGCTCCACCTGGGACACGTGCGGGATCGCCTACGACTACTTCATCCGCACCACCGACGACTACCACAAGGCCACGGTGAGCCGGATCCTGCAGCAAATCTACGACGCCGGCGACATCTACTTCGGGGAGTACGGCGGGTTCTACTGCTATGGCTGCGAGCGCTTCTTCACCGAGAAGGAGTTGCAGGACGGCAAGTGTCCGGACCACCAGACCGAGGCCGCCTACATCGAGGAGAAGAACTACTTCTTCCGCATGAACAAGTACCAGGAGCAGCTCCTTGAACTCCTCAACGAGAACCCCGGATTCGTCACCCCGCAACGGTATCGCACGGAGGTGCTGGCGCTCCTGCGAGAGCCCCTGGAAGACCTGTGCATCTCGCGGCCCCGGAGCCGGCTGCAATGGGGCATCCCGCTGCCTTTCGATCAGGACTACGTGACCTACGTGTGGTTCGACGCCCTGATCAACTACGTGAGCGCGCTGGAGCACCACGGCGAAGATGTCTTCAACGCCTACTGGCCCCGTTGCAACCACATCATCGCCAAGGACATCGTCAAGCCCCACGCCATTTTCTGGCCCACCATGCTCATGGCCGCGGGGCTGCCGCTCTTTCACCGGCTCAACGTCCACGGCTACTGGATCATGGACAAGGGCAAGATGTCCAAGAGCCTGGGCAACGTCATACGCCCCCTCGACATGAAGAAGCGCTACGGCATGGACGCGTTCCGCTACTACCTGCTGCGGGAGATGGTGTTCGGCCAGGACGCGACCTTCTCCATGGACGCGTTCGTGAACCGGATCAACGCCGACCTGGCCAACAACTTCGGCAACCTGGTGAGCCGCGTCCTCGCCATGCAGAAACGGTACTTCGGGGGCGTGGTGCAGCCCATGGGCAACGGCGACCGGCCCGAGGACCGGGAACTCAGGGAGACCTTTCAGGCGGCGGCGGCCGGCGTCGACCGGCACATGGAGGACATGGCCTTCCATCGCGCCCTGGAGTCGATCTTCGAGGCGGTGGACAAGACCAACCAGTACATCGTCCAGACCGCGCCGTTCACGCTCGTCAAGGAGCCGGATCAGAAGCCCCGTGTGGGAGAGATCCTGCACCACGTGCTGGAGAGCGTGCGCCTCACCGGCGACCTGCTGGCGCCCTTCCTGCCCGAGACCGGGGCGGCGGTGCGGGACCTCCTGGGGTTGCCGGCCGCCGACGGCCTCCGCGCCGAGTGGGGCGGATCGTTCCCCGAAGGGCACGAAGTGCAGCCGCCGCGGATCCTGTTCCCGAGGATCGAGGAGACGGAGGACGATGGAGAGTGATCGACACCCACTGCCACATCCAGACCGAGGAGTTCGACGAGGACCGTGACGCGGTACTGGAGCGCGCCGCCGAGGCGGGTGTCGACACCTTGATCGTGGTGGGAGGCGCCGGGGACCTCTCGACCAACGACAAGGCGGTGCGCCTGGCCGAAGAGCACGCGGGCCTCTATGCCACCGTGGGCATGCACCCACACGACGCCAAGGACGTGGACGCGGAGGACATGGAGCGGTTGCGGAACCTGGCACGGCATCCCAAAGTAGTGGCCATCGGCGAGACCGGCCTGGACTTCCACTACGAGCACTCGCCCCGCCGAGTCCAAAGGGAAATGTTCGAGCGCTTCGTCGGTCTGGCCGTGGAGACACGGCTGCCTGTCGTGGTGCACAACCGGGAGTCGGACCGCGAGGCGGCGGAGACGCTTCGAGGCGGCGGCGGTCGGCTGGAGGGAGTGATTCACTGCTTCACCAGCGACGCGGCAGCCGCGCGGACATTCCTCGAGCTCGGCTTCTACCTGTCGTTCTCGGGCATCATCACCTTCAAGAACGCCGAGGAGCTTCGCGACATCGCCCGCTGGGTGCCGCTGGACCGACTGCTCATCGAGACTGACGCGCCGTTCTTGGCGCCGGTGCCCATGCGCGGGCGGCGCAACGAACCGGCGTACGTGGCATTCGTGGCCGAGACCCTGGCCCGCGTCCGGGGGGTCGAGGTCGAAGAGATCGCCAGCGCCGCCAGCCGCAACGCCCGGACGCTGTTCAGGCTGGCGCCCGAGGATGTCACGTCATGAGCCGTTGTCGCGGAACGGCGGGATGTGGGGGCGGGTTTCAAACTTGGCTGTGTAGGGTTTCTACAGCTAGCAGCCCGTAACTAGTTGACAACACAGGAGTAAAACTCTTCTCTTGAAGGACCGGATGATGCGCTCCCGAACAATCAACACATGATCAACACCACGTGTCCACCACCGCGGGTAATTCTTCGGTCGTACCGTGATGGACGACCCTGTGCATCGGACCCCACCGCATCTTCCCGCCACTTCCAACCGCACCGGAGAAACAGGCGTTTGCGCAACATAGCGCACACTTGCGTGCTTGGGACCATGTCCAAAGGCCCGCCGTCAAGCTTAACCCGCCGTACCTCGCTCCAGAGCCTTGTCGTCGACTTCGAGATCCGCCGGCACCGTTGCGCCTGTAACACGCCGAATCTCCTGCCACATGCGCTCCTGACGCAACTCCAGGAAAGCCTGGTAGTCGTCGCACAACAGCGGCGAATCTGCGCCAATGGGCAGACCGTGCGAGTCCAATACCTCGTCGAAAGGGAATCCAGACGTGCTACGGATGTCGGCTAGGTAGTCGGAGGGCGCACGAGCGCCAATCATCTGGTTGGTGGTACGGTCGATAAGCGTGCGGTTAAGTACGCAGTCGCGCTGGCGGGCCGGCACCGCGTCGCCTAGGTACGCACCTGGGAAGATGTGGTGGTCATCAATCCCCTCCTCGGTCATGAGCTTGCCGGTGATTACGGCCTGGGTGTGGAAGTCGCGCGCGCCGCTGCCAAGGATCAGGCAGATTGCGCCGCGATAGATTGCGCGTTGGCGGGGCGTCACGTCGCGAAGGACCCGTGGGTCGAATCCAAAAGACGCGACAGACTCCGGCAGGTCGCCGTCCGAAAGCCACTGCAGGACCTCAACCACGTCCTTAGCAGCCTTGCTGTTCGCGGCGCTCTCGTAAACCTGACCGAAGACCGCGCACCAGAACCAACGCTTGAGCTTCTCACGGTGCGCGCCAGCCTCCGCTGTCTTCGGGCTCCCCGCCCGAGCCAGCACCGCGGCGAGCGGCGGCAACATGGTTTGATAGGGCATCCACTTGGGCAGCATCACCTTGCAGTCGTCGCGCAAAATCTCAAGCCCGGTGGCGAGCCCGCACACGACCTTTTCCCACCAAGCACTGATGTCGGACGCGGCCATGTTCAACACATCGCTACGCTTGCATGACGAGGCCTTACGGCTCGCGAGCGAGATGCCTTGCAGAACGTAATATGGGTCGACCGCGAAGTCAGCGATTACAGGATAGTCGTTAAGTGCCTTCTCCCACAATTCGCGCAGTTTGATGTTCTGCGGCCAGAATCGCGCAGTCAGCAACTCAAAAACGCTGAGTTTCACGCCGGTGCGGTTCAGGGTTTCGAAAATCGTGCATAGCGCGTCGGGCTCGGTCTTGTCCGACAACGTCACCACCGGGAAATGATAGTTGTCGATGACGTTAATCCACTTGTTCTGGATGCCAAGGAGGGCATCTTCGAGCACGATGCGTTCCTTGTCCGGCAGTTGGCGCGCCACCTTGAGAAACCAATCACTGAACCCACCAGCGCCGCCCTTCAACACGGAGAGCGGCAGCAGCAGTTCTTTGGCCTGCAGCGTAAAGTCTTCATGAGCCCTAGCCCACTTGGTTGTAGCTCGTACGTAAAAGATCGTCTCCTCGAAGTCGGCCCCCTCAATGAGCTTGTCAAGGCTGAGGAAGTAACGGTGCTCGCCGACGCCATAAAAGGCTTGGTATAGGGAGGTGAGACGCTGCTGCCCATCCAGGACGAGGAAGGTGTGATTCGCGCCGTCGAGCGGCGGCGCGCCTTCGAACTCACGGGCAGCGAACATACGCTTGGCATCGCGCACACGCAGGATGCTCCCAGCCGGATAATTGCTTGCGATCGAGACGATCAGTTCCTGGGTCGCGCTCGGTTCCCACACGAAGTCGCGTTGGAAGTCCGGGAGGACCGTTGTGCGGTTGTGGATCTCAGACAAGAGGTCCTTCAGCGCGCGGGGATTCGTGTCTTCAAAGAGACTCATGTGGTTTCACTCTTTCTTGGTCATTTCGTTTCCGACAACGCTCCGCCCCTAACCCCGCCTAGTGCTCCTTGAGAATCCCGATCACCTTGCTCCTCGCTGTATCCACTCCTGCGCATGTCCCCGTCCCTCTAGAGGCTAACATTGACCCTCAAGTGAGGACAATCAAGCGGGTCAGGTCAGACGGAGCGAAGCCGTTCGGTATTGTGAAACGGTATCCATTGTGCGATGCCCCGTTGGGCTTGGAAGCCACCTGAGAATTCTTGCAGTTAGACGGCTTCGGACACAGGCGAGTGCGAGGGGCGCGCTCGATGAAGACGTTGGCCAAGCACCAGCCCCTGTAGTCCATGGAGATGGTGACGCCGGCGTCTTTGGGGGGGTGGTGGCGGAGCACTCCAGGGCTTCCGCGGGGGCGGCCGTGCAGAATCGAGCATCGTTGGTGCTGGACAGCCGCCAGGAGAGCAAGCCGCGGGTGGGCCCAGTCCACGACCGTGGTCATGAGGTAGATGGCGATGGCCCACGTCTGGCAACCCAAAAGTGAGTTGTGTTGTGCATCAAGGTATCCGTCTTGACCGGGAAGTCCTTGCGGCAAGACCGGCCATAGAACGTCGGTCGCCTGCCGCTCGCATCCGAAGGCCGGCTCTCACGTCGTCATCAAGATTGCTGATCGAAACTTGCCAGGGCCATGACCTCTCTTCGATTCTAGAGTTCGCTCTACATCATGCTTGCACTGCCAGCGAACCGCAGCCGCACTTCACTTTGACTCGCTCGGTGCGCCTAGTCCGTGCCAGCATTCTCGGCCGTCTGACGATGAATCGATTGCTCTGGATGACAAGAGCCACAAAGTAATCCTAGCCGTCTCCGGATCAGCTTATGCGGAATCGGTTCCGTAGCGCCAGCAACACCAGAAAGAGCAGTCCCGTAGAGACGACCGTCTGCACCACTCCGAGAAACGACACGGCAATTGGGACCAACGGCACACATGGGTCACCAACACCATAAAGAGACGCGTGAAATCCGGGAATCCTGTCACTCAAACCTGACAATACCGGCAAGCTTCGGTATAGCGACAAGCCAAGCGCCGCAATCCAAGGCTCTCCGAAGTCAGGTTGTGAACAGGCCTTTCCCACGTCGGTCCCTTCTAGATCGTGGCGAAGGAACAAATAAATTGCGCAAAACCCCAGCCACCAAATCAACCAACTTAGGATCGGACGAGACACCGAGCGTCCGAAATCGGAAAGCAACTGGTAGAATACACCGCACCAGAAAAATGCCTGCCACGGCTTGTCCGAGATCCAACGTGCCGAAAGCACTTCCTCACGGAAGAACAACTGTTCGCGCTCATGGTCGTGAGCTTGGGTTGCCAGCCGTCTCAAAGTTCGCCAACGTACTCGCACGTCCCTATTTCGTTCCGTCAACTGCCGCCATTTTCCCCTGCGGTTCGTAACAGAATTCTCCTTGATCAGGTCCCAAATCACTGTCCGATTTATTCCTGCTCGGTGTCGCAGTGCTATGCGAAAATTGTCCAGCCGCGGCGCTTCCGCAAATGTTGCTTGATCAAAATTCGGTACATCCGAGAAAGACGCGTTGACCATTGTGAACGCAGATACTCCCTCAACGGCTTGAAAGCTCACCCGACCACGATACTCTGTTTGGTCGAATATTGCATACCCCTTAAAGCGTACCGTCGAAAAGGCTACATCGTCTTCGAACGTGCAGTTTTCAAATCGGGCGCCCCTCTTGAACGTGGCGTTGTTGAAACGGGCGAGTTTTTTGAAGGTAGATTTCGCGAACCATGCCTCACCACCAAAGTTTGCGTCTTCGAACATAGCAGTTCCACAAAACCCACCAAAACGAGCATCACCGCCAAAGACAGTGCGCGTAAACAGTGCCTGGTCTTCAAACGTCGCCGCTCGGTAATCAGCGTTACCTTGAAACGTCGCGTCTTCAAAAGTTGCGCCATCCTTGAAAAAGGCCCCGAAATAAGTGTCACTTCCTCTACAAGTTATTGCGTTGAACATCGCGTAACCGAAAAAGATAGCATCTTCAAACCACACGATATCCCCGAAAGAAGAGTTGGTGAAACTGGCAACTCCCTTGTAGAGTGCCTTTCTGAAATCAGCAACTTGGTGGAAGACAGACTTTCCAAACCGCGCATCGCCTTTGAAAATGGCGTCTCCAAACCAAGCATCCCCTTCAAAGTTGGTTATGAAACAAATCTCGTTTTCACAAACGGCGTTTTTGAAGTTGGCGGCACCCATAAATCTTGTTTC